>NZ_JBXWZQ010000120.1:0-7222 GCF_059432795.1 Nitrococcus sp.
GCAATGGCGCTGCTCGCCGGCAGCGCGGAGTTCTTCGGTGGCCTCGCGCTGCTGCTCGGTCTGCTCGTGAGGCCAGCCGCCGTCGCCTTGGCCTTCGCCATGGCAGTCGCCATATTCGCCGTGCACATCGGCAACGGCCTGTTCATGAGCAACAACGGCTATGAGTACGCGCTGGCACTGCTCGCCGCAGCGGCCTCGCTGGCGATCACCGGAGGGGGGCGCGCGTCGGTCGATGCGGCACTGAGCCGCCGGGCCGGAAGCCATTGACCAGGGCGTTGCAAGCCCACGCCGGGGCGTAGCCGCCCCGGCTCCACAGGAGGCGATTAATGGAAAACATCGTCCCGTCAGTCTACCGGCCTTGCACGCGCCGAATGGGATTCTCGGCCGGCTATAATCAACGGCGGCGCGGATTTCTCATAAGGCGCTGCCAGATCGTGAGCAGCGCCTCGCTGGAGAAGACAAACTCATGCAGTGCATAGCAAGACCCCAACAGGCGGAAGGACCCTATTTCATCGACGAGAACCTCGAGCGCCGCGATATCCGCTCGGAGCCATCAAACGGTTCGGTAAAGGATGGCGTTGCGCTGCGATTGGTAATGCACGTCTCGCGTCTGGACGGCAGCGCTTGCACCCCGCTTGCCGGCGCCATTGTGGATCTCTGGCAGTGTGATGCGCTCGGCGTCTATTCCGACGTCAGAGATATCAACGGGGCGTTCGATACGCGAGGGAAGAGATTCCTCCGCGGCTATCAGGTCACGGACGCCGGTGGGAAGGCCGAGTTCGTAACCCTCTACCCGGGTTGGTATCCGGGCAGAACCGTCCATATCCACTTCAAGATCCGCACCGAGGCCGCCGCGCAAAACGGACATGAGTTCACATCCCAGCTTTACTTCGATGACGCGTTGACCGATCGAATACACGCGCAGCCACCTTACGCCGAAAAGGGCCAACGCACCCTGCGAAACGACCAGGACAGCCTTTTCCAGGACGGAGGCAAAGAGCTGATTCTGCGGTTAATCGAGGAGGAGCCGGGCTACGCCGCCGCGTTCGATATCGGGCTGCGGATGGCTTGAGTCGCCGCCGTGGATGAACCTACTGCTCAAGGCAAGTCCGGGGAGGACCGAGCGTTGGACGAGGAAGCCGCCGCACTCCTTGAATTCTGGTTCGGCCCGATGACCGACGACGATGGCGCGATTGCCGAGCGGCAATCCGGCCTGTGGTGGAACAAGTGCGCACAGGCCGATCGCGAGATCGCCATCCGCTTCGGCGGCTTACCCGCACGAGCGGCTGCCGGAATGCTCGATCATTGGCAGGCGGACCCCAGGGGTCGCCTTGCCCTGATCATCGCGCTCGATCAGCTTCCCCGCCAACTCTTCCGCGCCCGAGCCGAGGCCTTCGCCCACGACCGCCGCGCCCTGGATCTCTCCCTACAGGGCCAGAGGCTGGGGCAGGATCGGGAGCTGCGCCCGATAGAGCGGGCCTTCTTCTACATGCCTATGGAGCACGCGGAATCCGTGACCATGCAGGAGCGATGCGTGAGCCGCTTCGAGACGCTGCTGGCCGAGGTTCCCTCGGCGCAGAAACCGGCCTTCGAGAACTTGCTGGCCTATGCCCGCCGACATCGCGACATCATTCGGCGTTTTGGCCGCTTTCCCCACCGCAATGCCATCCTGGGACGGCCATCCACCGCCGCCGAAGCAGCCTTCTTGAATGAGCCCGGCTCGCGCTTCTGACGCCGCCCTATTCTCGTAAGGTCGCCGCCATCGGTCGACTGGCCTGCGTCTGCGCCTCGGTCGGCGAGTCAGGTGGCGGGCTTTCGAAGTCGAACTCCAACTGCACGCCCACATCGCCGCGCGGGTCCAGAGCCAAAGCGTACGGGGAGTTGCGGGGCAGGACATGGTAACGCGAGTGGTCCACCAGCTCCGGCGAGGGCTGGGGGCGCCGAACCAGGCCGGTAAACAACGTTAAACCGAGCGAGGTGGCGAACGCGATCCAGAACAAGCCGTCGGCGCCCATCACCGCCATGACCTGCCCGGCTGCCAAGCTGCCGGAAATCATCCCCAGGGAGCTCATGAGAAGCAGCCCCGCGCTCGCCTCCACGAACTGGGCCGAGTCCACGTAATCATTGACCAGCGCGACCGATACCGGGTAGAGGGTGAAAGAAAACGCTCCCCAGAGCACGGCCAGCGCGATGACGGCGGCGACGCTGCTTCCCGTAACATAGATGATGGCGAAACTGAGCGCGGCGACGCACAGCGAGATCACCGGAATCACCCCGTGGCGGCTGTATCGATCGGAGAGCAAGCCGATGGGCCATTGCATCAAAAAACCGCCGGACAAAGTCAGCCCCATGAACAGCGATATCTCCAGGCTGGAGAAACCGCTCTGCTTGGCGAATACCGGCCCGAGGTTGATAAAGGAGCCGAGGATCACCCCGGAGCCCAGCGCGCCGGCCAGCCCCGCCGGCTGAAGGCGGTAGAGCTCGCGCAAGGGCACGGCGTGGATATCCATCAACTCGGGCGAGCTGCTGTGCATCAGCGCGAGTGGCACCAACGCCAGGCTGATCAGAATGGTGACCAGCAGAAACAGGCTCATGGCCTGCGGATCGGCCACCAACAGCAGGAACTGTCCCCCACCGAGGCCGACGTAGGTGATCACGCTGTAGAGGCCGAGCACCTTGCCGCGATCGTGCACGGGCGTGTTGGCGTTGAGCCAACTCTCCGTGACCATGTACAGTCCGGCAAGCGAGCAGCCGTAAAGGAGTCGCATGGCTGCCCAGAACATCGGGTCGACGAGCAGCGCGAGGGCGAGCGTGGTGGATGCGGCGATCGCGCTCATCGCGGCAAACGTGCGGATGTGCTGAACCTTGCGGATGGCGCGCCCGTCGAGGCGGGTGCCCACGATGAACCCGATCGAGTAACATGCCGCAACGAAACCGATCAGCTGCTCGGAGAATCCCTCGAGCGTCATTCGCACGGCGAGCAGGGTACCCAGCAAGCCATGTCCGACGACGAACAAGCTGAACGAGGCGAACAGCGGCGTAAGCGCGAGGACAGCGCTCTGAGGAACTCGCATCCCACCGGCCCTCAATGGCTGGCAGCGGGTTGAATAAACCGGCCTGACGCCCATGGCGTCCCGCCGGGGCAGCGTTAACTTGGAGAAGCCCCCCTGACCGACTGGAACGGTGCCCTCCGCTCAGCGGCTCCTCGTTGCGGGGCTCGATCGACCATCGCCGTTTGCGCACCGAACGGCTCTGCGTCGCCGTCCGGCCCCACCGCGACCCACAGGCTTCAGCTCCCTCGACGCGCACCGGGCCGGCTAGGTTTGACCTGGATGCTAAGAGGAGTATTGACAGCATAAACGATCAGCCCGCGCAACTCAGCAGCGCCGCGCCCCTTGACCTTTTTGCCTCCTTGACTCCGCGCATCATGAGGCGACGCCGGCATGTCGGGATTTAGCGTTGATCCGCTGCAGGCTCATCTCGGCCTAGAGATCATCGGGCACCATCTCGCTGAGCTTGATGCGATGGCGGCCGGGGGGTTCCAACGCGGGTTTCAGTTGGCGCATGCCATCTCGATCAGATAGACGCGGTCGGTGGATACCACCAGCGCGTCGACTTCGTTGATGCTGCCGTCCGCGGCGATGAACTCGAAGTTGGCCCAGGCCCGAAACGGCGGCGTCTCCGGCAATTGCGCGCGCAGGATATCCAGCGCTTCCTGCTCGTGCGGAAACGCGGACCGGTGCACGGCATGCCAACGACCGGAATCCCCCACTCCGAACCCCCAGCGGATGGTGTGATGACCATCTTACCGAATTGGACCGACTAATTTGGCGTCAGGTATTCAGATGTTATGCGACCGACGTGCTTGCCGGCAGGCTTGGATTGCGCCCAGCAAATTAGCCAATCGGCGCAGCTGCTCAGACCTTAACGCGGTGAATCGTAGCTAGAATGTGCGTCTTTGGCAGTTTCTGAATCGCACGCCCCAGGGACGATGGGAATCTTGAAAAACCGCATTCCGCATCGCCATCCCGGGGTAGGCCGGGATCCATCTTGCTGTTTCAAAAAGAAGAACAGATTCCGGCCTGCGCCGGAATGACGCGATTCGGGAGTTATTCGAGGTTCCCCGATCTCTTCCGGCACGAACGGACGGGTCCCCTCGACCCCAGCGCGTGTTGGGGCGTTTTGCGCAGCGTATCGGATGATCTGGGCCAATTCAGGCGCAAATAATCACCCGCGCCTGAACGTATCCAGCTACCGCATCGTTCGATAGGATCACGCAGTCAAACTAACGTCGAGCGGCACAGACGATGGCAGAAAAAAAGCAGACGGCAACCAAGAACATGCCCCGTAAGGCCTCGATTGGCCAAGGCTGGTGCACCACGGACGCGGACGAGATCGAGCGTCGCCGTCAGCGGGCGGACTCGGAAGGGCTACAGGTCCGCACTGAGACCGCAAAGGGCGCTTTCTTCGGTGACTATGTCGTGAGGTCGCGTGAGGGCCGCAGCTACCGGGTGGAGTTCCGCTCTTCGGAGCAGCCGATCAACTCCTGCGACTGCCCGGATTATGCGGTCAACGGGCTCGGCACCTGCAAGCATATCGAGGCGGCCCACCAGCATCTGCGGCGCAAACGGGCGCCGGCGCAGCGGACCGTCACCGAGGTCTACCTGGACCGCAGTGACCAGTACGGGAAAGGCCCGGCGATCCGGGTGCTTTGGGCGGACCGAATGCGCACCGACGACCGCGTCAGCGAAGTAGTGGGACCGTTCTTCGGCGCCGGTGGCGTCCTGCTCGGTGAGGCGGCGGATGCCGTGCCCGCCCTGCGTCGCGCCCTCCAAGAAGCGGGGCTCGGGTCGGAACGGGTTCGACTCTCCGAGCACATCATGCCGTGGGTCGAGCGGTTGCAGCGCAAGCGTCGCCGCGAGGCGGACCGGAAGCACCTCCTCGCCGACGTCGCCGCCGGCAAGCAGACCCTCGAGGTGGTGCACTATCCGCTCTATGCCTACCAGCAGGAAGGCATGCTGCATCTGGCCTTTAATGACCGCGCCATCCTGGCGGACGAGATGGGCCTCGGTAAGACCGTGCAGGCGATAGCGGCGTGTGAGCTGCTGCGCCGGCTCCAGAGGGTGGAGCGGGTACTGGTGGTCAGCCCGGTGTCCCTGAAAACCGAATGGGAGGAGCAGATCATTCGGTTCACCGCCCGGTCGACACAGGTGATCATCGGGCGGCGCGAGGAACGGCTGCGCCAATATCGCCAGGCCGCCTTCTTCAACCTGGCCAATTATGAGCAGATCCGCTATGACGGCGACGACATTCAGCGCTTGCTGGCGCCGGACATCATCATCCTGGACGAAGCGCAGCGCATCAAGAACTGGCAGACCAAGACCGCCGAGGCCGTCAAGCGCCTGTCGAGCCCCTACGCTTTCGTGCTGACGGGAACGCCGCTGGAGAATCGCATCGACGAGGTCTACTCCATCGCCCAGTTCGTGGACCCTCATCTGTTCGGACCGCTGTTCCGCTTCAACCGCGACTTCCATGAGTTGGACGACAAGGGCCGGCCAGTCGGCTACAAGAACCTGGATGCACTGCACCGGCGCCTACGCTCGGTGCTGCTGCGCCGGCGCAAGGCGGATGTGGAGGACGAGCTGCCCGAGCGCACGGTCAACACCTTTTTCGTTGCCATGCACGAGGAACAACGCGCGCGCTACGAGGAATACAGCGCTACGGTCGCGCGCCTCATGCAGGCAGCACGCCGACGCCCCCTCTCCCCCGACGAATTCCAGCGCCTCCAGCAGCAACTCGCCTGCATGCGCATGCTCTGTGACACACCCTATATCCTGGACTCCGATTGCCGAGTGTCGCCCAAGCTGGAGGAGTTGGGTCGGATCCTCGACGAGCAGCTCGCCGAGCCCGAGAACAAGGTTGTCGTCTTCTCCGAGTGGACGCGCATGCTCGACCTGGTAGGCGAGCAAGTGGAGAGAGCCGCATTCGGCTACGCCCTGCACACGGGGAAAGTACCGCAGGAGCTCCGCCGCCAGGAGATCAACCGCTTCAAGCAGGATCCGGCCTGCCGCCTCCTGCTCTCCAGTGACGCCGGCGCCACCGGTCTCAACCTCCAAGCCGCCAACGTGGTGATCAACCTCGATCTGCCCTGGAACCCGGCCCGGCTCGAGCAGCGCATCGCCCGGGCCTGGCGCAAGCACCAGCAGCGCCATGTGAGCGTGATCAACCTGGTCTGCGAGGACAGCATCGAGCACCGCATCCTGCATCTGCTGGAGCAGAAGCGCTCGCTCGCCGAAGGAGTGCTGGAAGGGACGGGCGAGACCGAGATGGCGCTGCCTTCTGGCCGCAAAATGCTCATCGAACGGCTGGAGTCACTCATGGAAACCCGGCTTGCGGAGCAGGCGCCCGCCGCCGAAGAAACGCCGCCGGCGGCTCTGAAGCTGGCCGAGCTGCCGCGCGAGCTGGAGGCGCGCCATCCGCAGAGTTTGGAGACCATGGCCGTGTACGGCTCCGAGCGCGATCGCCAGACGGTGCTGGCCGTCGTCCATGGCGACGCCGAAGCCCGGCGCGGCGAACTCACCTCCGCTGCGGCCCGTACCGAAGCCCGGCCGGATGTCGAGATCGTGGACCGCAAGACTATGGCCACGATCCAACGCCTGGCCGCGGCGGGCATCCTTTCCATGAACGCGCCCCAACAGACCCTCCACGGCACACTGGCGGGCGTGGCGCGGGACGACGGCAACGAGCGTCACCGCCGGCTCGATGCGGCCCGCCAGCGGCTCTCGAGCGCCGAACGCAAGCTGGGTATGGCCCGCCTCCTCGCCGAGGGCGGCTTCGATCGCGAAGCCGCCGGGCCGTTGGCCGAAGCCTTGGAAGAAGCGCTCGGCGCCCTTGGGGACAGCGGCAACGAAACGCTCCCGACCCCCATCCCTCTCGCCCGAGTGCGCTCGACGCTCGCCCCGCCAGCCGGGCTCGGCGACAACACACTCGCGCTGCTGGCCATATTGCGCGAAGGCAACGCCTGCGCAGCGCCGGACGCGATCGGCACAGTCACCGAGGCCATCGAACGCATCGGCACCGCCCTTGAACGCCAGTTGCTGGAATAGCTCGTAGCAGTGGGCTCGCCGGCGCCAATCAAAGGCCGTGAACGAAAAAAACATCCGTATCACGAGGGAGGATCAGGCAGGCTAACTTCGCTCCCACTTCGCCACCGGACCCGGAA
>NZ_JBXWZQ010000121.1:0-4346 GCF_059432795.1 Nitrococcus sp.
CACCGACGGCCTTCTTGGAGCGAAACTGCAAGGACACAACGCCCGCCTCGGCGCCGTCCGGTTGATCGATCTTGGGAATCTGCTTGGCCGCGGTCGCGGCACTCATGCGGCGCTCCGCTTCGGCGGCGCGTTTCGTGTAGCGCTTGTACTGGCTCTTGGCGCGGTGATAGGCGCGGGCCGTCTCGGTATCGATGAAGCCACCGCGCCAGACGCATTCGGCGCCGCCGATGTAACGGCCGTCTAGCGTGTAGACGTGGACCTCTTCCTGCAGGCGCTGCGGGTCGAATCGCACGACGATCTGCTCGCCGCGGTGATCGACAAGCTGCTCGCACCAATAGCGGTTCTCGCCCTGCGGCCCGCGGCCGAGGACTACCGCGCCGGTCGCAGAGTTGGCGCGGACGCGCTCGGCGGCCAGCAACCACAAGCGGCGTTGATCAGCCGTGGCTTTGCGGATCGTTGAACGGCTGTAAGACTCCTCGAACATTTGGTCGAAGCTGCGGCCGTTGCAATGCGCGCCCCGGCGACCGGTCTGCGCGTTATGCGCCGCCACTTCCTGCTCGAGTACTTCGAGGAATTCCTCGACGGGAATCGGACGCCCCTGGGTGCCTCGGTTGCTCCATTGCGGGTGCTTGTCGATCAGCTCGCGCAGGTCTCGAAATGCGCGCTCGATCGGTTTGGATTGGCCGTGTGCCGGTAGGGTGAAGCGAACGTCGATGCCGAGGTCGACCATGATGCCGCGTGGATCCTCGTCCTTGATCTTCCAGCGATATCGGTTTTTGATGCCGCCCGTGAGCCACTTGCTGGCCGCGGCGGTCGTGTTGTCGATTACCGCGACCTCGGGGATGCCGTACCGGTCGACCAGGTCACCGACGGACAGGCGCAGCATGTCCTTGTTCTCGGTTTGGTCGGCGCGCCAGGCAAGGATCTTGCCCGTGCCGATGTCCTGCCAGAACCACACCTTGGCGCGATTAACGGAATCGTCCGGCCACTTGAGCGCGGGATGAAACTCGACGCCGTCGCCGTTGACGACCTGCAGGGCATGCAGCGCGGCGTGATCGCGCACCATCGACGGAAAGGTTTGTTCGAGCGCTTCGTTGCCTTCCCTGAGATAGATCAGGTAGTTGTCCGGGATCTCACGATCGACCTTGCGCGCGATGGTGTTCTGCGACGGCCATGCCCAACCGTTCTTACTGGCCGCCCGCTGCACGCGCCGGTAGCAGGTGGACAAGGCCTGGCGCGAGCGGTCGAGGTACAAGGCCTTGAACATTTCCCAGGCCTCGGTTGAGACCTCGGCGGTAACTGTGCAGCCCGCATGATTCGGGCACAGGGCGGGCAGCCAATCCGATTTGTGGAACCCTTTGACGTCTCGAAGCCACCTTTCATACGTCCGTTTCTTCTCTCCGAACTGAGCTTGTATCGCTTCGTGGGCACGCCCCGGGGAGACGCCCAAGTCGATCAGGCGATGAAACTCTTGGACGAGGGCCAGCCGCTTCCTAGCCTTATCCTTTTGGCTGTCGGGCTTACGCTCGAACCATGCCCACAGAGAGTCCGGGCAGTAGCTCGATGATTGGTTTGCGCCGTTCGCCGGTTCCATTCCTGACTCGGTACCGTTTGCAGCCACGGGGCCACTGCTGCCATCACCATCGGAGGGAGAAGACATTGCGCGACGGATGCGCACTCGGTCAGCGATCTCATCAGGTAAATCCGCGATCCGATAGAGTCGGCGCGCCCGACCGGCATGGGGCTCCTCTGTAAAAGGCCAGCCTTGCCGCTTGGCTCGCTTCTTAATGACCGAGGCGTCGCGGTTTAGAGCAACGGCTAGTTCGGCGGCCGTTGTATAGGGATCGTCGGTTAGTCGAACGGCAGTCTCAGTTTTAGCCACCCTTCTCCCCCGCTGCCTTCTTGTAGTTATCGATGTACTCGTGTACGTCGTCTCCCAAGACCATCAAAACCTGGTCCGCTATGAAGTTTTTGCACGCGTCGTCGCTGATCATCGCCAGGCGGTGCATGGCCTGGATGCCGTTTAGAACGGCGTCGAATTCGGTGTCAGGAGGTATGCGTCCTGCACTTATGGCGTCCAGAATGGCCTCTTGGGTGCGGAAACGTTCGAGGTTGTTATCGGAGGCTGGGGGCGTCTCCGGCGGAATCGTTGAGCCCACTGGCGCATCAACCCCATTGCCAGCCACCTCACCGAGTATCCACAACGGCGAGACGCCTGATACGTTGGACAGAGCCATGATCTGGCTATACCGTGGCTCTGTTCTTCCGTTCATCCAGTTTCTGAGCGTGCCCTCTGTAACACCGATGTTCGCAGCGCAAAACGAGGTGCCTTTTCCGACGGCTTTCACAGCCCGTCGGATTCGCTCATGAAGGGCCATCGGTTTAGTGGTTGCCATGCCGATCCTCCAGGCGCTGTTTCAAGTTTCGTTTTTTTCGCTTGATCTCCGCCTCAATGATGTCGAGCTTTCCAAGCTCAGCATTAAGAGCATCCTCGCCCCACAGAACGACGCCGCCTCGCTTCTCAGCGAGGAACTCGGATAGAGCGTGGGATTCACACGCCGCTTCGATTGCGGGTGCGTATTCGAACGGGAATCGCCAGGGCCGTCGGGACTCTGCGGTCCAGGAATCGAGCTGGTATTTGGTCACCTCTTCGCCGAGATATCGGCTCATGAGAGCGGCGACCTCATAACGGTCCTCACAGGGGGAGTCCTTGATCATCTGGCTGAGCAGATGACGAATCTCACGGTCAAAATTGAGACTGCCGCCGCGGGCCGGGACCGGCCGTGGCGCCTGAAACATGTCGACCGTCGACTGATCACGCCGTCTGGCGGGCATGTTTATTCTCGCGACCAAGTTTTACATTGCGCCGCCGGGTACGGGTGGTATCCTTTTTCCGCTGGCGGCGTGCTTCGTACCGGCTCGGCCAGATGGTGGCCGGGTCTACGCCCACGGCTGCAGCAATGATTCGCTCGCACTTCGGGTAAGGCCCGTAAAGCGCGTGCTGGCAGGTTTTCGGGCTAAGCCCGTTCGCTACGCTGAGGCGTCTCAAAGACCATCCGGCTTTCTCGAGGCCCGCCTTGATGTCGGCGGGATGCCAATCCCCAGGAGGGGTTTTTTTCTTATGTACGCGCTTAGTCATGGTTGTATACGGTACGCAAGAAATGGCGTGGTTGCAAGCCGTAACGGCGTGCACCGCTACCAAAATATTTGCTTTTTGGGGAAAACCATAAAAATCGCTGAAGAAACAACGAGATATGCGCAGCGGTGCACGATCAACAGTGCCCCGCTAACGCGCACCGCTAGAGAAGGGTCCAGCGGTGCACGCTGAAACTACGATCGGTGAGCGGCTGAAAGCGGCGCGTGAGGAGCTCGGATACACGCAAACTGGCATCGCAGACGCCGTAGGTTGCGGGTTTCGGACGTGGCAGGATTACGAGGCCGGCAAACGACGACCCGGGAGCAGCGTTATAGCGGGCCTTGTCCGCCTCAGGATCAACGCCAACTGGCTTTTAGAGGGATCAGGGCCGATGTTGCTCAAAGAAGAGCAAGTGGACGACCAGGTGGTTATGCTTAGGGATGTCAGCGGCGACCAGCAGGCGGCAGAATACCGCGAGAATAGGCGGAAAACGTTGGTCCAGCGATCGAACGCCGCGACTGACGCTGTCGAAGCAGCCATCGCGGCGACAGGCTACAAGCCCCCCGTGGACGTCACGGAAATTCTAAAATGGTTGGCTGTGAGGGCCGATCTAGATGAAGAGGACCTGCTGATCGTCCTGAGAACACTGCAGTCCGCCTACTACGGCACAACGGAGGAGACGAGATGAAAAAATGGCTTATTTACGCGCTTATCGCTGCCGCGGGTGCCGCAACACCGCCTTCGCTAGCGGATGAATCTGCCGCGATAGAGCAAGGTAAGGCGTACTTTTTGAATCAGCTGAAGGACCCAGATAGCGCCCAGTGGCGCAATCTCCGCCCTTGGGTGGGCCAGAAAGATGGCGAAACGACGCACATCCTGTGCGGAGAGTTGAATGCCAAGAACTCCTACGGTGGCTACGTGGGCTTCCGGCCGTTCTATTACATCGACGGCAAAGGCGAAATACTCAATGAAGACAACGCCAGCCTGTTTCCAATGATGGCGGACGCGATCTGCCCTTAACCGGCATAGGGATGCACCTCGTGAACTCACCGCCACGTTAAATGTGTTTTAAAGCTTTTTAAACACCCCGCTCAGCGCTTGCCTATTTACGCAATTCAGGTGAGTAGCGCCGAGCGCGCCCGTCGCATTTGTCCCACAAAATGGCGTTTTTTCTCAAAATATCCCGCTTTTTTCACTCATTCCAGGTGGG
>NZ_JBXWZQ010000122.1:0-5269 GCF_059432795.1 Nitrococcus sp.
TTGGGCCCTCGCCGACCAGAAATGCCATGTTTTGCATTACTCCGAGGGCAAATCTTGCGAATCAGTCAATCAGGGTCCTTTTGGACACGACCGATAGCCAGTCACGGAAAACGGTGATCGACGTCGCGGTCCGCCCCCGCCCGGCAACGACCCCTGCCCCTGCTCGTTCGGCCGAGGCAGAGGGCTGTATTCGATTCGGTGACGTAGGAAAGACTCACCGGCAATTCGATGGCGCAATCATCCAGGGGCCGGGTAGCCCACTTTGGGAACGTGACAATCGGTACTATAGTTTCGGGGGCTATCCATTCCCGGCTGCGCGCAAGTGGTCACTTTCTTCCTGGGCCCGGAACGGCAGCGCCTGGATCAAAACATTATGCGACTCGGAGGGGCGGGCATCGAGCACGACCGCCTACAAGCTCTATCCGAGGGAGAATAGAAAACCCAATCCAGCGGCGTGGACATACGTCGGGGGAAGTTACGCCGGGCAGTCGGGCGTACGGCATTATCTGGAGAAAAATGGCGACCGGTCCGTACCTGATCTGTTTCTTTTGAAATAATTCGGTCGAAGCGGTGTCCGCCCGAATCGAGTCACGCGCGGATTCGGAGTCGAATCCCCGATCCAGGGCTCGGCTCGAATATTAAGTGCGACCAAGAACCGGGGTACCTGGTGGCGGATTGCAATCTCCGTTTGGCGCCCATCCGCGCCTACTGTGATCTCGTTTGGACGGGGATCCGTATGATCTGGGGGAAGCACACGCAATGGCCAAGCAGCTCGCTATCATCATCGATGCCTCGGGCTCGATGTTTCATCCCGCCGGCGGCTCTTCCAAGGACAAAATCGTCGAGGCTTCGGAGTCCGTTCAGTACATCATCGATGAAATCCAGAATACGGCCACAGTGAGCGATCCATGGGCGGTCTCGTTCTGGTACTTCGCCAATACGACCAGCGGACTGATCGGTCAGGGCAACTTCCCCCTGGCGGGTGATACGACGCTTTACAAGACAGCCGTTGCCAACACCATCGAGGATCAGTCCATCACCCAGGCCGCGGTCGGCAATCTGACGGATATCTTTCATGCCGTGCGGACGGTCGCGGACTTCATGGTCGCCAACCCGCCGGGCGGGTTCCCCGCGGTCTACAAAAAGAAAATCGTTTTGTTTACCGACGGCAACCAGACGGTGGAGCACGACGGTCTTTTGACCCGAAGCGGCTACGAAACCGAGCTCGGGGTCGACTTTGCGACTTTGCTGGCTGGAAATGGAATTGCCCTAAACGCTCAGGGCATTGGTTCGGATCTTCTGAATGCGACGTTGACGGATCTCGTCGGGCAAGCCGAGCCGTTCGGCAGCTCGTCCAAGGTGATCAGCACCACGCCCGGCTACGTCGCGGACACCTCGGCGGCGCTCATGACCAACTCCATGAAGGTAGTGAACAACAACGGGATTCTGCCGTTGCGTCCGCTTAAGCGGACGCCCGACAAGCTGCTGTGGGAGCAGTTCAGCCTGCCCGCGCTCGAATTCGATGCCCGCGGCGAGCCGACCGGCAAGCGGGTCAATTTCGAAAATTTCGAAGTCGATGTGGACGCGATCTCCCGTGAGCTGCTGCTCGGTCTTACCTGGCATCATCCCGGCAAGCCGGCGATCGAGGCGCGTGCACCCTCGGGCATGGTGTTTCGAGACGGCCTGAACGGGGCGTTCGAGATCGGCGTGGGATGGATGGCCGCGCTGCACATCCCCTCGCCCGAGCCCGGTATCTGGCGCGTGCGCGTTGCCGGCGATCCGAAGCACCGGCCGTTGCGCATGAATCTCATGGCCCGCTCGGTGTGTCCGGAGTTCGATATCCGTCTGCAGGTCGATCCCTTCCTGCTGCAGCCCTCGGAGACGAGCCTCGTGACCGCGACGCCGCTGTTCGACGGCAAACCGGCCCGTGGCAAGTTCGAGGCTCTGTTGAGTGACTTCAACGGCCGCTCCTGGCCCATGAAGCCTCAGGACGACGGCCAGCTCATCGCCAAGGCGGACTTCCCGGCGCCCGGCCTTTGGCCCTTGCGGGTCGAGCTCAAGGGGCGATTGGAGGGCGAGCGGCATGTCGAGCGCCTGGAGTTTACGTCGGTCCAGGTCGGAAGGCCGCGCGATCCGCGGCTGACTGTCGAACCCGATCGTTTTCGAGCGGGCCGACGCTATAGGGTGGCGGTGACGATCGCCGACGCGGCTTTCAGCGCCGTCACCCAAATCGGTTTCGGCGCCGGGATCGAGGTCAAGCGTTTTACGGTGCTCAGCGCGCTCGCGGCGGTGGCCGAGATTTTCGTCGCCGCCGATGCCGTTCCCGGTGCCCGGGAGGTCCTGACCTACCAGCCCGATGCGGAGACGCTGGGCGGGATTGTCGTTGAACGGACACTGGGGGGCTCTGCGCCGGGGTTCACCGGATACGTGAGCGCGCTGCGTTTTGATGCCCGGGGCCGGCTGACCGCCGTCGTACTGGGCAAGGAACGCGCGATTCCCGTGCAGCGTCATGTCGGGCGCTTGCGCCGGCTGCTGGAAGAGGCGCGGGACGAGGGCCGCGCCGTGTCGATCCAGGTCGACGGCGATGGTTGCCTGAGTGAACTGACGGTTGGCGAATGAGCTCGCCATTCGATCCGGTACCTCCCGCGGACATCGCTGGAGTCCTGGCGCGTTTCGAGGCGATTCTGGACTGGGCCCGGCGGCGCAAAAGCCGGCTCGGCTATTTCGCGGCTCTGTATCGCGGCGTCACGCTCGGCGCTCGGACGGCCCTTGCGGTGGGTGCATTCGAAAATCCGCAGGCGGCGGAGCGGCTGGTGGTGATTTTTGCCGGCCGATATTTCCAAGCCTTCGCGGATTATCCCGGCGGTGCCTCTCTCCCGCGTGCCTGGCAGACCGCATTCGATGCCGCCGGGCGCTGGACCCCGACCGTATCGCAGCATCTGCTGCTGGGGATCAACGCCCACATCAATCTGGATCTGGGGATCGCAGCGGCCCGTACCATGGCGGAGGGGGACCTTCCGAAAGCGGATTTCGACCGGGTGAACGGGTTGCTGCTGGAGATGGTCGACGAGGTCGAGACGAAACTCGCCAAGGTCTGGCCTCTGCTGCGGCTTCTGGATTGGCTGGCCGGCCGGCTTGACGAAATGTTGATCGGGAGCAGCCTGCGTCATGCCCGGTCCCGGGCCTGGGATTTCGCCGTTGAGCTGCGTGTTCCCGGAAGTGACGAGGCTGCCCTGATCACCGCGAAAGATCGACGCGTGGCAGCAATCGGCCGCCACATTGCCAAGCCCGGGCTGTTGCTGCGGGCGGCGCTGGGGATCGTCCGTCTCGGGGAGTTGCGATCCGTGGTCGGCATCATCAAGCTGCTCGAGGCGGAAACCGCTCGTGCGCCGGTTTCCGTGCGTTCGGGGACCTCCCATCAGACGCCGCCCGCATAGGGCCTGGCAGAGGCCGCTCGTGCAACGCTTCAGCAAAGGGCCACTAGGATTGCAGCGCGGCGCCGCCGGGGCGGCGCCTGTCGCGGTGGGGTGTGAGGCCTCGCCTCATCCCGATCGGGGTCACAAGAGAAACCGCCTTACATGACAGAGATTGGCAAGCCTTCCCCGGAAAATGACTATCTTGGCGAACATGCGGAGCTGATCTTGTCGAGCCTGTTACGTATGACGGGCAGGAATTTGGTCGATCCCGCTCTCTCTGATAAAGAGCGCTATCGCTCGCTATTCGAAGCACCATTTGCTGTTGTCTCACACAATACGGAAGTCGATCCCGTCTTCAATTATGGCAACAAAGTCGCATTAGAACTATTCGAAATGAAATGGGTTGATTTTATCAACTTGCCTTCGAGGTTGTCGGCAGAGCAACAAAACAGAGATGAAAGACAGCGACTGCTCGCGCGTGTAACCGAATATGGCTTCATCGACGACTACAAAGGTGTACGAATATCTTCTTCGGGAAAGCGATTTCTCGTCGATGATTCTATCGTCTGGAATATGATAGATGAAAATGGCATTTATCGTGGCCAGGCCGCTGTCTTGTATAAATGGTCGAAGCTATGATCATTGACAATGCAAACTCCGGCCTGCACAAAGGGGCCGATAGTTGGCGCTTACCGTGCAATTCGGCGCTACCAACTCGCTCAATGCGGAGGCGCCGAATTCAGGGGAAATCGCGTTTTGTCGTTTCGCTGATCGCCATTGCGGTATTTCGGTGCGTACCTCGAACTCGCCGGGACGGTTAGGCTCGCTGTTCGACTGTTAGTCTTATGCTGGAGAGCTCATCGAACGTGTGCAAAGATGCGGCGGTTGATCTCTACGAGCGGCATGCCCGGGAGTACGATCAGGATCGCGACCGGTCTCTTCATGAACGCGCGTGACTCGATCGGTTTCTTGCGCATGTCCCTGCCGGAGGCACCGTTCTCGACGTGGGTTGCGGAATGGGCGAGCCAATCGCCAAGCACCTCATCGACCGCGGATTCGGCGTGCTCGGCGTGGACGCCGCGCCGTCGATGATCGAGCTCTGCCGTGCGCGTTTTCCGGCATCGGAATGGGTTATGGCCGACATGCGCGGGCTCGCGCTCGGCCGGCGCTTCGACGGCATTCTGGCATGGGGAAGTTGTTTTCATCTGGGCAAGGACGAGCAGCGCGGAATGTTTCGACGCTTTGCCTTGCATGCCCGGCGCGGGGCACCGTTGCTGTTCACGAGCGGTCCGGCAGAAGGCGAGGCGATCGGCGCCTACCGCGGCGAGCCGCTCTATCACGCGAGCCTGGGACCCGCGGAGTACGAGGCGCTGCTGCCCGCGAACGGGTTCGTAGTGAGAGACTACGTTGCGGAGGATCCGGAATGCGGGGAGCACACCGTGTGGTTGGCAACCTACGAGGCGAGCCCGCGGTGTCAGCGCGCTGAGCTGCTGGCGCTCGCCCGAGGCTTACCGCCAAGGCGGGTGGCTCAGCCTGCCGAAGACGGACACAAGACGATCAGCCATGGCAGTTGGATATAGCTCGAGCGTCTATCAGATCAAGGTTACTTTGCTGGAAAGCAGGCCGCCCATCTGGCGTCGTATCCTCGCACCCAGCAATTTGCCGCTGCCGAAGTTCCATGTACTGTTACAGATCGCCATGGGCTGGGAGAACTATCACCTCCATCAGTTCATCGCGGGAAAGCAGTACTTTGGCGTGCCCGATCCTGATTTTCCATCGGAGGTGAAGAACGAGGCCCGCGTCAAATTGCAGCAGCTTCTACCGGCGGAAGGTTCGTCAGCCATCTATGAATA
>NZ_JBXWZQ010000123.1:0-18458 GCF_059432795.1 Nitrococcus sp.
AAAGCGGATTCGTCTCGAGCAGACTCGCGCCCGGCGACTCGGCCAGCCATGCGATGTGAGCGTCCGGCCACTTGCGGCGCAATGCGGGAATGAGTGCGGAGGCCATGACGATATCACCGATCGCCGAAAGCCGAATGATGAGTATTCGGCTCATATCCCCGCGGCGCGCCCCCCGGGCCGGCGGCCGGACGTCTCCGACAGGATCGCCTCGTGCTGCGCAGTGGCGATGGCGTCTCGCTTGTTCATCGTGCGGCGGTGCGCTCTTTTCCCAAAGGTGCCATGTGGAGTTTCCAGAAATAACCCAGCAGGTTGTCGCCAAAATGAATCGCTTTACGCGGAATTTCGAAACGATTGGGCGCCGCGTTCGCGGCACCGTGCACCCCGGTCAGGGCGCTCGCGTAGCCGGCCTCTTCCACCAGCTCCCGGGTCCTGTGGTCATAATCGCCATGCGGATAGCAGAAATGGCGGACCTCCTCCTCCAACACCGCCTCCAGCACGGCTTTGCTACGGAAGATCTGATCGCGCTGCTTGGATACGGACAAACCGGAGAGCCGGGGATGGCTCGTGCTGTGCGAGCCGAAGGTCATCCCGGCGCGATGCAGCTCGCGCATCGTCGCCGTCGACATCAGCGGTGCCTTGAGCTGATCATCGCCCAGCCACTCGGCGCAGCGGCCGACCATCCCGGTGACGACGAACAAGGTCGCGGTGAACCCGTGCCGCGCGAGGATCGGGAAGGCGTGGTCGCGGAATCCTTCGTAACCATCGTCGAAGGTGAGCACCACCGAGCGGGCGGGCAGCGGCCGACCGTCGAACAGACCCGCGACCGCTTCGTCCAAGCTGATGACGTTGTAGTCGAAGGACTTGAGATAGTTCATCTGCGCGCGAAAGCGCCGGACATGACAATAACCCGCCCGGTGACCTCGAGGTGCAGCAAAATAGCCCACCTGATGATACATCAGGATGGACACCGCGGGCTTGGCTATCGCTGCGCCGGACACCGCCATATTGTTCTCTCCGCTGCCAGGGCTAACGCTTCGGGCCACCCCGATGGACCCGCTCCACGATCGCGGAGGTCGAGTAGCCGGCTTCGACCGGCACGAGTCGCACCTCGCCCCCGCGCGAGAGCACTGCTTCGTGACCCGCCACCTGCTCCAAGCGATAATCGTCCCCCTTGACGAGCACATCCGGAGCCAGCGCCGCGATGAGCCGCGCCGGCGTGTCCTCGCCGAACGGCACGACCCAGTCCACGGCAGCCAACCCGGCCAGGACCGCCATCCTTTGCGCCAAAGGGTTTATGGGTCGGCCGCGGCCTTTGAGCCGGCATACCGAATCGTCGTCGTTCACCGCGACGATGAGGCGGTCGCCGAAGGTTTTCGCCCGCTCGAGGTAGGCCACATGGCCCGGATGAAGAATATCGAAGCAGCCGTTGGTCATGACCACGAGGTCCTGGCGCTGCCGAACCTCCCGCACCAGCGCGATCAGCTCGCGCTCGCTGACGATCCCTCGGTCGTTGTCGGTCGGAGCCCAGCGCCGAGCCGCCGCTCGCAGCTCCGGTAGGCTGACCGCGGCCGTGCCGAGCTTACCCACGACCACGCCGGCCGCCAGATTCGCCAACGCCGCCGCTTGCGCCAGCTCCTCCCCTGCGGCCAACGCAGCGCCCAGCACGGCAACCACGGTATCGCCGGCGCCCGTCACGTCGAAGACTTCCTGGGCGCGCGCACCGATTTGCACCGACCCACCGTCGCGCTCGATCACGCTCATGCCTGCCTCGCCGCGGGTGACCACCATCGCGGCGACGTCCAGTCGAGACAGCAGTTCGCGGGCACGCTCGGTCAGCTCGCTATCCGTGTCGCACACCCCCACCATTCGCTCGAGCTCCGCGCGATTCGGCGTCAGGACGCTAGCGCCGGCGTACGCCGTGAAATCCGCTCGCTTGGGGTCGACCAGCACCGGACGGTCCGCCGCCCGGCACACATCGATCAAAGGCTCGACCCGCGTCAGCGCCCCTTTGGCGTAATCGGAGAGTATGACCGCGTCCACGTGCGGCAGGTTCGGCTCCAAGGCTTGTGCCGATACGCCCGTAACACCCGCCGGTGCGCCCTCGAAATCGACTCGCAGCATTTGCTGGTGCTGACTCATGACCCGCAGCTTGGTGGTGGTGATGCCGTTGGGCTGCTCGAGCCAGTGCGTCCTGACGCCGGCCTCGGCCAGCAAGGCGCGCAGTGCATCGCCCGCCTCGTCGCAAGCAACGGGCGCCACCAGAACAGTCTGGACGCCGAGCGTGGCCAATGCCAGCGCGACATTGGCCGCGCCGCCCGGGCGGTCTTCCGTGCGCGCGACACCCACGATCGGCACCGGGGCCTCGGGAGAAATGCGCCCGGTCTGCCCGTACCAATAGCGGTCCAGCATGGCATCGCCGGCGACCAGGATTTTGAGCTGGCGGAAATCGGGAATCCTCATGGCCTGCGCCGCATCCGCTTGCGCCGACGGAGCGGGTAGAACCCCGGCGCGCCGTCGGGACGGGTTTTAAAACGCCGATGCACCCAATAGTACTGCTCCGGATGGCGGCGGACCTCGGCTTCGAGCACGGCATTGAGCCGCCTGGCATCGTGCTCGTCATCACCCGAGGGAAAATCCCGCAATGGCGGGTACAATCGTATCGTGTATCCGTGGCCGGATTTCCGAGCCGTGCCATAAGTGGGAATGACCGCGGCGCCGGTGAGTCGCACAAGACGCGCCGTGACGGTTAGGGTGGCCGCGGGAATGCCGAAGAACGGCGCGAATACCGAGTGCGCAGGCCCGTAATCCTGATCCGGCGGGTACCAAATGATGCGCCGCTCGCGCAGCGCCCGGACCAGCGAGCGCAGGTCGCCGCGCCAGACGGCGCGTTCGTAGAGTCGGCGGCGGTTATTGCGCATGCAGCGCTCGATCACCGGATTACGCTGCTCGCGGTAGATGACCTGAAACGGAATCTGGGTGAGCATGATACGACCGGTCAGCTCCAGCGGCGTGAAGTGCGCTCCCAGCAGGATGACGCCGCGCTCTTCGCGCAGTGCCTGCGCCAGGTTATCTAGTCCCTCGAAATGGCCCAGACGCTGGATGAGGGCCGCCTCGCGCCACCAGGCAACGCCCGCCTCGACCAAGCCGCGACCGGTGAAGCGAAGGTTTTGCCGGGTTAGCGCAATGCGTTCGGCGGCGCCGAGTTCCGGCAGGCATAGGGCGAGATTCGCCTCCACGATGCGCCTCCGGTAGGGCAGCAGATAATAGGACAAGCGTCCCAGGAGATCCCCCACGGCGAGCGCCCAGGGCATAGGGAGAGAGGAGACGCAGCGCAGCAGGCCCAGACCGAGCCAACTCGACCAGTAACGGGGGGCGTAAATCCCGCGCTCTCGGCGTTCACTCACCGTGGATCGCTTCCATGACCGGACCACCAGAGTATACCAGACCCCATACCGAGCTCTGCCGAGCCGGGCAAGGAGGCCCAATAACCGTTGTTTTGGCGTAGCCTCTATTCCACGCTGCTCTATCTGAGCCTGCCGCTTGTCCTGGCACGACTGCTGCTGCGTTCCCGGCGTTCCGCGCCCTATCGTCAGCGTTGGGCAGAACGCTTCGCCCTGATACCTGTCGTTTCGGGTCACCCCGTCTGGGTCCACGCCGTTTCCGTAGGGGAAACCGTAGCCGTCGCTCCGTTGCTCAAGCGCCTGCTGAAAGCCCACCCCGGCATCCCGATCGTGGTCACTACAACCACCCCAACGGGTTCGCAGCGAGTGCGCGCGCTGCTCGGCGAGCGTGTGCGGCACTGCTACGCTCCCTATGATCTGCCGGACGTCGTGGCGCGATTCTTTCGGCGCGTGCAACCGCGGCTGGTGATCATAGTGGAAACCGAGATCTGGCCGAATCTGCTAGCCGCCGCCCGCCGTCGCGCGATACCGGTGGTGCTGGCGAATGCGCGGCTGTCCATGCGTTCCGCGGCCCGCTATCGGCATGTCGCCTGCGTGCTGCGCCCCGCGCTCGACGTCTTCCATACCATCGCCGCCCAGAGCGAGGCGGATGCCCGACGGTTCCGGGCCTTGGGCGCGCCGGCGCAGCGCGTTCCGATCAGCGGTAACCTGAAGTTCGACCTCGAAATCAGCGCCGCTTGTGTCAAGGCCGGGCGCGCCCTGCGCGACGCGTTGGGATCACAACGGCCCGTCTGGATCGCCGCAAGCACTCATCAAGGGGAGGAGGCACTCATACTTCAATCACAGCGCGTCATACAGGCGCGCGTGCCGCAGGCGCTACTGATACTGGTACCTCGCCACCCGGAGCGCTTCGACAGCGGCGCCGCGCTGTGCGGCCAGTTCGGCATGGACACGGCACGCCGCCGTACCGGGGACCGTGTACGCGCGACGACTCAGGTCTACCTGGCCGACACCATGGGCGAGTTGGCGCAGCTCTATGCGGCGGCGGACGTCGCTTTCGTCGGCGGCAGCCTGGTGGCGGCAGGCGGGCATAACGTGCTCGAACCCGCCGCGCTCGCTCTTCCGGTGCTGGTCGGACCGCATGTATTCAACTGCGCCGAAATCGTTGCGTGCCTGGAGAACGCGGCAGGGCTCGTGCGGGTTGCCGATGCCAACGCGCTGGCCGGCCGCGTTGCGGATTTGCTGATCCATGAAACGCGCCGGCGCGCCCTGGGTGAGCGGGCACAACGCCAACTCGAGGCGAACAAGGGCGCGCAACAGCGACTCTATGCGCTCATCGAGCCGCTATTGAGCGTACCACCCACCCCGTCGGGTTCATCGCGAACCCAGCAGGCTGTTGACCGCCCGTAGATCTTGCGGATCCAGAGTGCCCGCTGCCTGTTTGAGCCGCAACGTGCTGACCAGATAGTTGTGCTGCGACTGCTGGTAGTCGCGCTGCGCGGAAAAGAGATTGCTCTGAGCATCGAGAACATCGACGATGGTGCGGGTTCCGGCCTCGTATCCCGCCTGCGTTGCTTCCAGCGCGCTTTTATTGGACACGACCGCCTGGCGCAGGGCCCGCACCTGGCGAATGTTCATTCGCACGGCCCGATAGGCATTGGCGGTATCCCGGCTGACGCTGCGGTGGGTCTCCTCGAGCTGCTCACGGGACTGTGTGTAGCGCGCCTGCGCCTCGCTGACTCGGGAGCTCACCGCAAAACCCTGAAAGATCGGAAGCTCACCCTGGACACCGACGCTTTGCCGATCGAGCGTGCCAGCAAAGACGCCGCCCGTCTCCTGATGCGTGGCGTTCGCCGTCAGGCCGATCGTCGGCAGGTGGCCGCCGCGCTGCACCTGGATGTTCTCCATGGCCGCCTCGGCCCCCTTGCGTGCGGCGATCAGCTGCCAATTGTGCTCGAGCGCCGAGGCTTGCCAAGATGCTTCATCGGCCGGATTCGGTCTTTTCAGCTTGGGCGTGTGAGCCAAAACGGCCAGCGCCTCGGGCTGTTGGCCGATGACCTGCCGTACGGCTTCCACCCGGTTGGCGATTTCATTTTCGGCTTGTATGAGCCGGCTCTCCGCCAAGTCGCGCCGGGCACGCGCCTCCTCCACGGCCGTATGGGCGATGAGCCCGACCTCGAATTGTTGCTGCGCCTGCTCGAGCTGCCGTTTGATGGCCTTGAGATCGGAGCGGGCGAAAGTCAGATCGGTCTGCGCGGAGAGCACATCGAAGTAGCGCTGCCCCAGGCGAAATATCAGGTCCTGCTCGGCGGCGTGAACCTGCGCCGCCGCCTGGGCGATTTCCGCATCGGCCTGATCCAGGCGCTGATAGGCGCTGTAGTCGAAAATCGGCTGATTCAGATCGATGCTGTACTGCGTTTGGTAAAAATAGACATCGCGGCTCAGGGCCAAACTGGTTATGGTCTGATCGAGGTGTACACGGTCGCGGCTCGCCTGGGCGCGTATATCGGGCAGCAAACCGGCGAGGGCCTGCGGCCGACGCTCCTGAACGGCCTCGTAATTCGCCATGGACTGCCGAAGCACGGGGTTATTCACCCGAGCCAGCTGATAGAGACTGAGCAGGTCGTCGCCGGCATGGGCCCAGGAACTCACGAGACACAAACCGAGACAGACCAGACCGAGGCCGCGCCGACGAACTCGGCGCCGATCGAAAAGCCCTCGCGCGGGCAATGCACGCCCGACCGGGGCAAGATCCAGCACGTCTCCGCCGGAACTCCGGCCGCTCATAGCCGCCTCTCGTGCATCATTGCCGGAAACCCATGCTGCCGGTACAACAAGCGCTCGCCACGGAACGCTCCCGACCGTACCCTGCGAATGCGACGACCATCCCCTGGCTCCCCCAGCAATAAAGTACGCCACCGTGTCCGGCCGTGCCCAAGCATCCCGGATCCGTCAGAGCTCGAAGTGCGGCGTTCGGCACGCGTTGCGCAGGGGGCGGATGCATGTGTCGAGCAGGCTCTCGGTAGCCCACTGATCCTCCCCAACCCGGGTGACGAGCAGCGCCTCCATGATGGGCGGTTCCCCGACGATCACGAACAGCCGCCCGCCGATACTCAGGCTGCGATGATAACCTCGGTGCAGCTCAGGCAACGAGCCGGTAACGGCGATCGCATCATAGCGCTGGCCGTCGTCCCAACCGAGGGCCGCATCGCCGACGTCCAGGCGCACATTGCGGACGGCTTGCGCTGCGAGGCGGGCGGCCGCCTGATCGCGGAACTCGGAGTGGATGTCGATGCTCGTCACCTGCCCCGCTAGCTGCGCCAGGCATGCGCTCAGAAAACCCGTCCCCGTGCCGATCTCGAGTGCGCACTCGTCGGGGCGCGGGTCGAGCGCCTGCAGTAACCGGGCCTCTAGCCGCGGCTCCATCATCACCTCATCGTGCGCCAAGGGGAGCTGGATATCGGCGTAGGCCAGATTGCGGTAATGCTCCGGGACGAACGCCTCGCGCGGCAGCGACTCGAGCACGTCGAGGACGCGCTCGTCAAGCACCTCCCACGGCCGAACTTGCTGTTCCACCATATTGAACCGTGCGCGCTCGAAATTCAGCTCCGTCATCGCCTCGCTGCCTCGTTAGCCCCTGACGCAAAACAGCTCTAAAGCCTAGAAGGTTTGCTTGGGCCAAGCAAGCGGCTGTCGTCCGCCACGAGGCTTCGCCTTTGAGGAAATCCCGCGTCAGCACCGCGAAAGGCGCCCAAGGACCCACAAGGCCCGGCAACCGGGGAGTTTTCTGATGCCGGGCCCGACTCGTTGGCTTGCCGGCCAAATGAACCGTTGCCTTTCCGAAAGGCGGACGGCGAGCCGCTTGTGCCCGGCTGGGCGGGTGTCGTGGCTAGGGAGGCGTTGGTAACGGGGGCAGCACAGAAAGGGGCGGGAGAACTGAGCTTCACCCGCCCCTCATTACCCGTTCAAGAATTCTGGCTTTGCACATGGTGGGGATCAATCATCGGGACGATTCGGCAGTGATCAGCGTCACACAGTCGTTGTGGGATGTGAACCTTCGTCCCCCATGCTCTCCCTACTTGCCGACTCGTGCGCGATCCAATCCTCCACTTCCCGGTCAGCTTGCTCCTTGCTCATGTTGTAGACGCGTTGGAGTTTGCCGGAGAGCTCTTCCTTGCGAGCATTAGCGAGATCGTCCACGTCCTTGACGGTGAGTTCTCCCCAGCGCTGACGGAGTTTGCCCTTGTACGTATGCCAGCTTCCTTGGATATCGTTCCAAGTCAAGCCTCCGTGGCTGCGCAGTCGGGTCCCTTCTGATGGCTGACTCTGATCTTCCCAGCTCATTAAAGCCTCCACATACTTGCTTGTATGACTTGCGGACCATTCTTCATGGCCCATCACGTCGGACAGATGTCGTAGTCAAATGTTCCCCGATTGCCGGCCGCGTGTTACTTGCACGAAAAGGCCTTTTCAGCCTCAAAGGACGGCTGAAGCAAGCCGCTCTGCGCGCCGGCTCCTGCGTGCTCTGGGATCATTATCGAAGCGAACCGGCGGCGTCAGCCCGGCCGCCGGCGCATCAGGCTAGCCAGCGCGGCAAATGCAGTTCAAACTGACGGCCACGTTCGACGAAGCGGGGGTGCTCCTGGTCAAGCCGGGAGCTGAGAGAGTCCCTTGGAACCTGACCCGGTTAACACCGGCGGAGGGAAGCTTCCGGCGCCCATCCTCTGCCTGCGCCCCGCCCGTATCGTCGATTTCGCGATTCTGTGTAAGGAGGCAACACGATGAGCGCCAAATCCCGAGAGCTCCCTCATGGCCGAACCGGACGGCTGGACGAGTCCGTCCTACGCCCGTTTCCTAATTCCCGCAAGATCTACGCGGAAGGCTCGCGCCCCGATCTGCAGGTAGCCATGCGCGAGGTCGCACTGGCCGACACGCCGTCCGCGTTCGGTCCTGAGCGCAATGCATCCGTCTGCCTTTACGACACGTCCGGTCCTTACACCGATCCCGCGCACGAAGTCGATCTGCGCCTGGGTCTGCCGCCGTTGCGTGATAGCTGGATCGCCGAGCGCGGCGATTGCGAGCAGCTGCGAGACCCGAGCTCGAGCTACGCCGCGCAGCGGCGGTCCGATCCTGCCACCGCGGGGCTGCTTTTTCCGAACACCCGCTCGGCGCATCGGGCGCGAGCCGGGCGGATCGTTACCCAGATGCACTACGCTCGCCGCGGCCTCATCACCCCGGAGATGGAGTACGTCGCCATCCGCGAGAACCAGCGCCGGGAACGCGATCAAGCGGCGAACGGCGATGGCCGTCGCCACGCGGGCAAGCCTTTCGAGGCGCGTATCCCGCAGCACATTTCGCCGGAGTTCGTTCGCAGCGAGGTAGCGCGGGGCCGGGCGATCATTCCCGCCAATATCAATCACCCGGAAGCCGAGCCGATGATCATCGGCCGGAATTTCCTGGTGAAGATCAATGCCAACATGGGTAACTCGGCCGTGACCTCCTCCATTGCCGAAGAGGTCGAAAAGATGGTCTGGGCGACGCGCTGGGGTGCCGATACGATCATGGATCTCTCCACCGGGCAGCATATCCACGAGACGCGCGAATGGGTGATTCGCAACTCCCCGGTGCCGGTCGGCACGGTGCCGATCTACCAGGCCTTGGAGAAAGTGGACGGACGGGCCGAGGAGCTCACCTGGGAGCTGTTCCGCGACACGCTCATCGAACAGGCCGAGCAGGGCGTGGATTATTTCACCATACATGCCGGCGTGCGCCTCGCTTTCGTTCCGCTTACCGCCGAGCGGGTCACCGGGATCGTCTCGCGCGGGGGTTCGATCATGGCGAAGTGGTGTTTGGCCCACCACCGCGAAAGCTTTCTCTACGAGCACTTCGAGGAGATCTGCGAAATCATGGCCGCCTACGACGTGGCGTTTTCACTGGGCGACGGCCTGCGGCCCGGCTCCATCGCGGACGCCAACGATGAGGCGCAGATGGCCGAGCTCGCCACGCTCGGGGAGCTGACACAGCTTGCCTGGCGCCACGACTGCCAGGTCATGATCGAAGGCCCGGGCCACGTCCCGATGCACCTCATCGAGGAGAACATGACCGAGCAGCTGCGGCTGTGCCATGAGGCGCCATTCTATACCCTGGGCCCGCTCACTACCGACATCGCCCCCGGTTACGACCACATCACGTCAGCCATCGGCGCAGCGATGATCGGCTGGTACGGCACCGCCATGCTCTGCTATGTCACGCCCAAAGAGCACTTGGGGCTGCCGGATAAGCACGACGTGCGCGAGGGCATCGTCGCCTACAAGATCGCCGCCCACGCCGCCGATCTCGCCAAGGGCCATCCGGCGGCGCAGCTCCGCGACAATGCCTTATCCAAGGCGCGTTTCGAGTTTCGTTGGCAGGATCAGTTCAACCTGGGGCTGGATCCGGAAAGAGCACAAGCGTTTCATGACGAGACCCTTCCCAAGGAAGCACACAAGGTCGCGCACTTTTGCTCAATGTGCGGACCTCGGTTTTGTTCGATGAAAATTTCCCAGGAAGTGCGCGAATACGCTGCGCAAAACAAAATCTCCGACCCGCAGGAAGCGGTGGAACGCGGATTACGCGATAAAGCCCGCGAATTTCGCAACGCCGATGCCGAAATCTATCAACGTCGCTGAGGATCGCCGCCACCGAGCAGTAGCCGGCTGAGCTGGGCTCGGACGACACTGAGGCCGAGCGGCCAGATCACCTCGCGTGCAAGCCGCGCGGCGCTCGATCTACGCCGCGGGGCTTCGCGCGCGCTCGGGCGTGCATGCGAACCGGTACGGCCGCCACTGATCCAGCCGGCTATCAAACCTCCGGCGAATGCCGCGCCCAACGGGCCCGGGCGCGAAGCACGCTGGCGTGCGCCGAGGCGCCATATGGCCACCGCGGTGGCCATATGGCGTCGATCCGCATCGATCGCCGCTTCACGTTCGCGTATTCTGCGATTTAGTCGCCCCATAGCCCGCATTTCCGAGTAATGCCCGCCGGGCGGCGGGAAACGTCAGTGCGCCGCTCAGGCGGCGAACGACGGCCACGCTCACCAGTGCGCCCAGCAAATTGAGTCCTGCGAGCAGCAAAAGCGCGGCCCCAGCGGCCATTCCCAGGTCCAGAAGTGCCGTGTAAGCGGCCGCGAGCAGAAAAAACCACGCTGCCGCCCCGAGCAGACCCGCCATTACCGCCAGTGCCGCCATCCAGGCGAGGGCCTCGAAGGCACGACGTGTCTCAAGCCCGAGCAGTTCACCCACATCCTGCACAAACCGCCGCGCGGCCTCGAGCAGTGCGCCGGCGACCTCACTGAGCGGCGGGGATCGAGCCTCCTCCGCGCTGCCGCGCGGCTCGTCCGCGTTCGGTTCTCCCATGCGCTACCGCGCCTCAGCGAGAGCGCAGCAGCCGTCCGATGAGAAAACCTCCCGCGGCCGCCCATCCAAGCGCGGTGTAAGGATGCTCGTGTATGTAGGCCGTCATCCGATCAAGCGCCTGACGCGACTGGTCACTGTAGCGATCGCCCGCCCTACGCAGACGCTCTTCGGCTCGGGCACCGTGTGTTGCGGCCTGATCGACCGCATCGTGGGCCGCCTTGGCGACGCGGTCGGTGGTGTGATGGTTGGCGGCGTGGGGAACACTTTCAGTTGCCATGCCTGTCTCCTCGCGCGTTCCGTGACGTGCTGAAATTCACCCCCGCTCCGAGCGAACCCGCTTGAAGCTTGCATGGGCTATCTTGGGGATCCGCGGTTTTTTTTCAAGATGCGCTCATGAGGCGCGGCGAGGCGAATTATCCTTTCTCGAAATCGGCCCGCGGATTGAAACCGAGTTCGCGCTCAAGCTCGCGATACAGCTTGCGCGCGTGTTCAGTGCGCACGCGGGGATTGACGATGCGCAATTCCACATACTGGTCGCCGGGTGGTTCTCCCGGCAGGCCACGCCCGCGAAGACGCAGCCGCTGACCGCTCTGGGAGTTTTCCGGAATCTTGAGATCGACCCGACCCCCGAGTGTCGGCACGCCGAGCGTCGCCCCCAATGCCGCCTCCCACGGAGCGATGGGCAGCACAAGGTGTACATCCTTGCCGGAGAGCTGGTAGAGCGCGTGGGGTGCGATGTGAATCTCGAGAAACAAATCGCCGGCACGGCCGCGCCCGAGGCCCGCCCCCCCCTGACCGGCCAGGCGGATACGCTGCCCCTCGCGCACGCCACTTGGAATCTGCACGCGCAGATTTCGGCGCGTGCGTCGCGCCAAGCCTTGGCCATCGACCTCCTGCCCGTCGACCGAGATATTGCGGGAGGTCCCCCGGTAGGCTTCCTCTAGAGTAATCGTGATCTTCGCAATTTGATCTTCGCCAGGCGGGGCGAAGCCTCGACCACGGGAAGCCCCGCCGAAGATTCCCTCATACGCCGAGCCGCCCCCGCCGAACAGGGTATCGAAAAAGTCGCTGAACCCCCCGCCGGTAAACTCGCCTCTGAAGTGCCAATCCGGCGGCGGCCGGAACTCCTCGCCGGCGCGCCAGTTACTGCCGAGCTGATCATAGGCCCGCCGCTTGTCCGGATCCTTGAGCGCCTCATAGGCCTCAGCCACCTCTTTGAATTTCTGCTCGGCATTCGGCGCCTTGCTGACGTCGGGATGATACTTGCGGGCAAGCTTGCGGTACGCGCGCTTGATCTCCTCGCTCGAAGCGTCCTTCGAAACACCCAGAACCTGGTAGTAGTCCTTGTACTCCATGTGCGCTCGTGACTCACAGGTACGCTTGAATCAAGCGGGCCCGCTCTGCCGGGCCCGCCCATAGCGCTGTCAACTATCGACTTTGATCCGCCGAGGCTGCAGCTTCTCCTGCTTGGGAATCGTAACCTGCAACACACCGAGTTCGCTGCGCGCGCTGACCCGTTCGGCGTCCGCCGTGTCGGGCAGGCTGAAGCGGCGGTAGAAAACACCACTGGCCCGCTCGGTGCGCTTGTAATCCGGACCCGATCCCTGAGACTGCGCTTGGCGATTGCCCCGGATGGTCAACATGCCGTTTTCCATGTTGATCTCTATATCCTCCGGTCGCACACCCGGCAGATCGGCATCGATCACATATTGTTCGGCCTCCTCGCGGATATCGACCGCCGGCACCCAGTCGCTGGTAGCGAGGGCGCTGGAATCCGTATCCGTTGGTCCTTCATAGATCCGGGAAAGCTCTTTGCTCAGCTCGTTGAACAACGTCCAAGGTTCGTAACGACGAATGGCCATGAAGCACCCCTCCTTTGTGGCATTCGACTCAGCGTCGCGACTCGTTACGCATAAAATGGTGGCGTGGCGAGGAATTTCAAGCCGGCTCGGGTTGTACATTGACCGACATACTGGTATAAAGCGAACCTCCTCCGCGCCCGCTTATCTCGGCCTACGCGCCGGGGTTCGTCAGGTCCTCGCAGCGCCAGCCTCAGACCGAGCGAAAAGGCATGCACAGGCCCGGCGCATAGATGGCCGCGCGGCCGGTGACTGCCCCGGCAACCGGGTCGGCCGATGGCAGCGCCGCAGTAGCATTGCAATTTCAACCGGGAGGCAGCATCCATGGCCAAGGTCTGCCAGGTGACTGGTAAGCGCCCGATCACGGGCAACAACGTCTCGCACGCCAATAACAAGACCAAGCGTCGTTTTTTGCCCAATCTGCGCTATCATCGGTTTTGGGTGGAGAACGAGCAACGCTGGATACGGTTGCGCGTCTCTTCCAAGGGCATGCGGATGATCGATAAAGTCGGTATCGAGAAAGTTCTCGATGATATCCGCCGTCGCGGGGAAAAAGTCTGAGGTGACCCGTCATGCGCGATAAAATCAAGCTCGTCTCGTCGGCTGGAACCGGCCATTTCTATACCACGGACAAGAACAAGCGGAATACACCGCATAAGCTCGAGTTCCGCAAGTACGACCCCGTGGTGCGCAAGCACGTGATCTATCGTGAGGCGAAGCTGAAGTAATCCGAAAGGGATTGCGTCGCCAAAGCGACTGCGGCGGGAGGTGGGGCATAACCGCGTGTGGCGTATCGCGGGTATGCCCGCTTGTCATCGCATTTCTATACTGCCGGGTGGATCACCGTAAAACCACGGAGTCCGCGAGCGAAGTCCTGCAGGGTCTGTATACCGCTGAGCTCGGCTTGGGCACACCATTCCTTCAAACCTTTCAGCAGCATCTCGTGGGAGAGATTCGTACCACTCCACAGCCGCTGCAGACGTAGCCTGTATTGATACACCGTCTTCAGGCGCTGACTTTGCGCCAACGCGTTCTCCAGGCGCACTTCGGCGCGGCGGTCGAGCAGGCTCTGCTCGCGTAATAGCGCGCCCCGGCCGCGCTTGAGCATGCGCTGGCAGGATCTATCAGCCCGCTGCAGCTCTTCGCGCAAGGTAGGCAGCAACACCTGCCGCGCATAGATGGCCAGGACATGCACTCGCGCACGAACGACTGCCGCCACCGTTTCCATGTCCACGTCGGCCTTATCCTGGATGGCCGGGTGCGGCGCCATGCGCTTGACGCGCGCAAGTCCAAGATATTGCAGGCATCGTATATACATCCAGCCGATATCGAGTTCCCAAGGCTTGATTGAGAACTTGGCCGAGCTTGGGAACGCATGATGATTGTTGTGCAGCTCCTCACCGCCGATCAGGATGCCCCAGGGAGCGATGTTGGTCGAGGCATCCGGTGGCTCGAAATTGCGGTAGCCCAAGGCATGACCCACGCCGTTGACCACGCCGGCGGCCCAGAAGGGAATCCAGACCATTTGCACGGCCCAGATGACGAGCCCGACCACGCCAAAGCAGAGCAAATCGATGAGCAACAGCAACACCAGGCCCGAATAGGAATGCGGGCGGTAGAGGCGGCGCTCGATCCAGTCATTCGGGGTTCCATGCGCATAATCCCGGACGAGGCGCGGATCATCGACGGCCGCCTTGTAAAGCTCCGCGCCACGCCAGAGCACCTCGCTGAGGCCGAGCACCTGCGGGCTGTGCGGATCATCCGCAGTCTCGACTTTGGCATGATGCTTGCGATGTACCGCCACCCATTCGGAGGTGACCATACCGGTAGTCAGCCACAGCCAAAACCGGAAGAAATGCGCAACTGCCGGGTGCAAGTCCATGCCACGATGGGCCTGGTGACGGTGCAGATAGATGGTCACGCTGACGATCGTGACGTGGGTCAGCGCCAGTGTAACCAGCACATAGCCCCATACTGGCAGCTCGAATAAGCCATACAACATGAGCGGCGAATACCTTGTAACGGAGAAATAGATGTCTGCTTCGGAACGCAGTTTCTTGGATTAAGAATTGTTTTGAAGTATATCGAGCAAACGAGGCCAACGTCCATGGCATTGTTCACAAGCCGGCAATCGGCGTATCGTTGGGATCCCCCACAAGACTCTCTCTTGTCAGCCGACCAGCAAACTACCTTGGCACTTTCAAATGCATGAGGCATTTCTTGGGCGACAGCCCATTTTCGACCGTAAGCTCGAAGTCTACGGCTACGAACTGCTCTTTCGCCACTCCTCTGTGCCGGACGCGCAGGTGGTGGACGCGGACCGGGCGACCTCAGCGGTCATTTTCAACACCTTCACCGTCTTCGGGCTGGAGGAACTGGTCGGGCATCGACTCGCCTTCATCAACATGACGCGAAGCTTCGTCGTCAACCACGGCAGTCTCCCGCTACCCGCCGATCGCGTCGTACTGGAAATACTCGAAAATACGCCGCCGGAGCCCGCGATTCTCAAAGGTCTCGAGCTCATGCGCGCGAGCGGTTATCGCATCGCGCTCGATGATTTCGTCTACGATCCGTCACTGCATCCGCTTCTCGAGCGTGCCGATCTGGTCAAGGTCGAAATACCGCGACTGAGCCTCTCGGCGCTGGCCGAGCAGGTACGCCTACTACGCTCCTTCGACGTCATGCTGCTCGCCGAGAAAGTCGAGACTCCGGAAGTCTTCGAGGCCTGCAAGCGCTTGGGCTTCGACTACTTTCAAGGCTACTTTCTCAGCCGTCCCAGCACGATGACCAACAATGACATTCCGACCAGCCGCCTGCGTATTCTGGAGCTGATTGCGGCGTTGCAAAGGCCGGATGTGGAGCTCGACGAGCTCGAAGAGCTCATCAGCCGTGACCTGGCGTTGAGCTATAAGCTGCTGCGTTACCTGAACTCCTCGTACTTCCCGTTGCGGCGGCGGATTGACTCCATCCGCCAAGCCGTCGTTTATCTCGGCACCCAGGAGCTGCAGACGTGGACCGCCTTGATGGCCCTGGCATCGATTCCGGACAAGCCGCAGGAGCTGGCCGTCGGTGCCATGGTACGCGCGCGTTTCTGCGAATCCGCGGGCCGCATCCTCGGAGTCGAGTTCCCCGCGCGCTGCTTTATGGTCGGGCTGCTCTCGGGACTCGACGCATTGTTGGATGCGCCTCTAGAGCAAATTCTCGAGCGCCTGCCGGTGAAGTCGTCCGTCTCGGCCGCCCTATTGCGCGGTGAAGGTCCCGAGGGACAGGTGCTGCGCGCCGTCCAAGATCTCGAATTGGGACATATTGCGCGCATTCGGGAACTGGGTTTGAGCGCCACCGAGACCAATCGCGCCTACGTAGAGGCGGTGCGCTGGGCCGACGGGATTCGCTCCGTGTGGTAACGGCATCGCCACCTCATGCCCGAGCTTCCGGAAGTGGAAACCACCCGCCGCGGCATCGAAGCGCACGTACGCGGCCGGCGAATCGCAAAGATCGTCGTACGCGAGCCTCGCTTGCGCTGGCCGATCGCCGAGAGCCTGCCCGCTCGAGCCGAGAATCGCCGCATCGTCAGCGTGCAACGCCGAGGGAAGTATTTGCTCTTCTGCCTCGAAAACGAGGCCACTCTGATCCTCCACCTCGGTATGTCCGGCAGCTTGCGGCTGGTGGCAGCCACGGAACCGCCGCTTGCCCATGCACACCTCGATATCGTTCTGACAGGCGGGCCAACGCTGCGCTACACGGATCCTCGCCGCTTCGGCAGCCTGCACTGGAGCAGCGGCGACACACAACGCCATCACCTATTGGCCCATCTGGGTCCCGAGCCGCTGTCCAGCGCCTTCCATGCCGATTATCTGCATCAGCTCGGCCATGCCCGCCGAGTCAGCGTCAAAGCCTTGTTAATGGATGCGCGGGTGGTCGTGGGGATCGGCAATATCTACGCCAACGAGGCACTCTACCGCGCCGCCATTCGTCCCATGCGCCCCGCCGGGCGCATCGGTCGCGCTCGCTACGCGCGGCTGGTCGCGGCGGTCAAGAGCGTGCTCGCCGAGGCGATCGCCGCGGGCGGCACGACGCTGCGGGATTTCACCGGCAGCGGCGGGCGCCCCGGTTACTTCCGCCAGCGCCTGGAGGTATACGGCCGGGGCGGCGAGCCCTGTTATCGATGCGCGGGAATCATTCGCATGGAACGGCGGGCCCAGCGAGCTACCTACTATTGTCCGCGCTGCCAGTTTTGACGGGCCCGGATGTTCACCGGCGAAAGCTTTCATGCCACGCGGCGCACCGCAGCGCGGCGAATAGGCCTTCTGCGAAATTGCTCCTCCGCGGCTTGTGCTATCGGCGGTTTTTTCGCGACGTTGTGGCAGAGAGCCATTCACCCAAGTCGAGTGCAGACCATGATCAGCAACGACGACAACGCGCCGGCGCTCGAAGCCGGCCTTCAAGTACGTTACCGCACCGGACTCCTGCTCGGCGAGGAGGGGATCAAGCTGCTCGAGACCATCGCCGAGCACGGCTCGATCACCCGCGCCGCCCAAGCCTCGGGTATCAGCTACCGCACGGCCTGGGAGCGAATCGAGGCGCTGAATAACCTCTCTGACCGCGCCCTTGTGGAACGTGCCGTGGGAGGCCGCGGCGGCGGGGGGACGCGGTTGACCGAGCGCGGCCGCGAGTTGGTTCGGGTGTTTCGGGGCCTCGAGCAGGAGCATCGACGCTTCCTCGCCGGTCTCAGCCAGCGGATCCGCGGTCTGGAGACTATGATGCCGCTGCTGGAAAGGCTGCACTTACAAACCAGCGCCCGCAATCAGCTCTGGGGCGAGGTCCGCTCCATTCACCACGGCGCCGTCAATGCCGAGGTGCAACTGGATCTCGGGCAAAACCAGCACATCGTCGCAACCATCACCGAAGAGAGCCTCGCCCGTCTGGGCCTGCAGCCAGGTGTCACTGCGGCCGCGCTCGTCAAATCCTCCGCCATCCTCGTGGCCACCACCGCCGATGTCACGCGCAAAATAAGTGCTCGCAACCAGCTCTGCGGTGAGGTAGCACGCCTGCATCGCGGCGCCGTCAACAGCGACGTGGTCATCGCGCTCAGTGCCGATAGGACCATTGCCGCCGTGATCACCAATGAGAGCGCGGATCGGCTGGGCATTCAGCCCGGGCGGCAGGCGTGCGCCCTGTTCGATGCCGCCAGCGTGATCATTGGCCTCGGCAATTAGTTTGCCGATCACGGAAGCGCTGAAATCACCAAAAGCGCGGTGATCAACCCAGCTAGGACCTGTGGCCATACCACCACATCGGGTGTTCACTTTTGCATTACCACAATTCGCTGTCCACGGCGACAAACGCACGCTCGAACGCTCTGCGATTACCCGGGCACCGTAGCTTGTGCTCGGCCAGTTGCTCGTGCGATTCTAGAATTCATTCTTGCGGCTTTCCATTCACCGCACTACAAGGAGATCTGGAATTTTGCGATATGGGGAGCTTAAATAAAGTTATCGCCTATTCATTATACGGGAAAGAATATATCTACGCGTTCGAATGTCTAACCCAACGTCGTCCATCCAGGAAGGTCATACACTTTGCCTTTTAGTTGGATGGCCTATCATCCCAAGTCACAAATCGAGCGAGGTGATCGTGAAAATACGCACTCTGATATTTATTCTGCTACTCGCGGGCGCTCTGCCTTTCGCACTGAGCGGATGCGGCGATTCCGAAGGCCCTGCTGAGCAGGCCGGTGAAAACATTGACGAGGCCGCCGAGGAGACGGATGAGGCCACAGAGAACATGATGGATCAGACCGAGGA
>NZ_JBXWZQ010000124.1:0-49476 GCF_059432795.1 Nitrococcus sp.
CGATTTCCGTCTTTGCGGCCTCGGCGGCAGCTCATTATCGAACTGGATTTCCCTCCGCATTTCCCGTCATTAGACAATTCTTCGCGCGCACTTTATGCCGCGACCTCGCAATAGGCCGCGCAGCAGCAGGTAAGGGTATCGGCGTGGGCTGCGCCGAGCGTATTTCGGCGCGCCGTGCATCGCTCCGGGTGATACTGGGACAGGGTCGGTAACCTGAGAGACAAAGACAAATCATCTACACTGGTTATGAGGATCCTATGCTGCGCTATGGAGCGCAAACAGGAACGTTGCGGAGGGTGCCGGTGGTCGTGGTCATCCAGGTGGCGCGGGAGAGCGGTGTGGAGAGCTTTTTGCCACGCCCGACTCCGGGCTCTGGGCTCGGCTGCGTACCGTGCGGCCCGAGGGAAGGCTTAACTGCGTGGGGTGAAGCCTTCACTCCGGCACCTCAATCGGGATGCAGGTAAAGGAGCTCGGCGATGAAGCGTGAGTTTGCAGTCCTTTCCCATATCCACTTGCAGCCAGGACGAACCTTCGAGCGCCCGGAGGAGCCTCCGGAAATCGTGCATTGGGATAGCCCGGCCGTGGAGGTCATGACCGATTTCCGCCGTGTGAAGCCAGTTACCGTACGTCCCGATGTTTCGATAGACGCCGCCTTGGAGAAAATGAAACGGGTCGGTGTGCGCCTCCTGCTGGTGATCAACGAGCAAGAGGAGATAATCGGTGTCATCACCGCAAGGGACATACAGGATGTACGTCCCGTCCAGCTGGTTCAGGAAACCCGCACTCCGCACTCGTCGATTCGGGTACAGGCGATGATGACACCGCAAGGCGAGATCATCGGGCTCAATCTGCTCAGTGTGCGCAACGCCCTGGTAGGCCATGTTGTCGAGACGTTGCGTCAACTCGAGCGCCAGCACGTGCTGGTGCTGGACGTCGACGAAGTCACCAAGGAGCAGAAAGTGCGGGGTTTGTTCTCGACCAGTCAGATCGAGCATCAGCTTGGCGAGAGCATCGACGCCGGCATTCCGCCGGCTCACTCGCTTGCGGAGATACAGCACGAGATCGGCTGACGGCGGCGGTTTGAGAAATCCCATGGCCTGTCCGCCGGCCGGCAGGCCGTCGGCGGCGCGGATTTGACGAAGCGTGCACCCCACCGCGTGTGGATCGCGCGGGCGCGAACCGCCGTGGTCATCGCCGGAAGCGGCTGGTCTCGCGAGCGCACCGGAGTGAGTGACGATGGAAGAGAATGACACTTCGACCAAAGCGTTTCATGTAAGCGCGGTGAGAAACGATGGCGCCAGCGCGCCTGCGGCGCAGCTGATCGTGATCCATGGTGGCGACGTCGGTCAGAACGTCGAGCTCAACCGCGCGCGTACCGATATCGGGCGCCGTGAGACGAATCATCTCGTGTTGGCCTCGCCCACCGTCAGCCGTGAGCACGCCTACCTTGCCTGCGAGGACGAGCGCTATTTCGTCGTGGATATCGGCTCCCGCAATGGTGTTTACGTCAACGGCCAAAGAATTCCCGCCGCACGGGCGTGGTATCTGAGCCACGGAGACAGCCTTGCCTTGGGCGAGCAGTTGCTGCTGTTTCACTGCCCCGAGCGTTTGCTCAATGCGCGGGGCTCCTTTGAGATCAACATTGATCGAAGCCGGGTCAGCAAGGAGGTCGATGACTTTTTCGCGCAGTATATTGCCCCTTGAGGGCACACGCGCGCCGTCAGAACGACACGGATCACATCTATCGGGCAGGCTCAGTCGGCACCGAAGGTGAGGGCGAGCGAGCCGTTTCGCAGTTTTTTCTTGAAATTCTCACGTGCCCGCAGGTAATGCTCGGCAACATGGCGGAAATCGAATAGCGTCGGTTCGACGATATGGGGGTTCAGTAGTAGTAGTGTGACGGCTCCTCGGTAGCGCTGTCGTGCCTCCTTGAGCTGGTATGTCCAAAGCGCCTCCTCCAACGCGTAGATGCTTTGTATGAAACGATGGATGAAGCCGCGGGCCGGTTTGCGGCGCTCGTCGCTGCTGAAATGGGTGGCGATCAGTAACAGCTTGCGCGTGTCGCCGCTGCGCAGGTGCTCGGCGATCGGCGAGATCAACGGGGTTTTCTCCACCAGTCCGCCGTCGTAATAGCCGCAGTCCTCGTGCGCGAGCGCCGGCCGTGGCGCCAGAATGCCGGGCAGGCTCATGCTCGAGAGAATGGCGGGTAAGAGCGGTCCGGTGCGGAAGACCTTGCGCCGGTTGAGCCCATCATCGCTGCAGGCGATGCAGCGAAATGGAATGGTGCAGCTTTGAAAGTCCCTGGTCTTCAGGGCAGCCTCGATGAGCGTGGCGAGCCGCCGGCCCCGGATGAGGCCAGCGGGCAGGAAACGCCCGAACGGGCGCAGCAGCAAGGAGCGCAAAATTGCCCCATGGCATGGGTCGACCGCGTCTTTCGGGCCGAGCGTGCGAATCGTGGCGAGCATCTCGCAAGCGCTTGTGCCGCTTGCCCAGCTTCCCCCCACGACGGCGCCGGCGCTGGTTCCCCAAAGCTCGCTGATGTGCGCTTTCAAATCGAGCTCCTCCAGCAGGCGGGCGAGGGCAATATTGCCGCACAATCCCGCCGTGGCCCCACCACCAAGCGAGACGACCAGGCGGTGCTCGCCCGCTGTTGCCAGGCGGTGCAGCGTGCTGTAGTCGTCCCGATGCGGGGGCGATTCGATCGTCAGCTGACGATCGAGGCCATGCGCCGTCCTCTCACGGCCGTGGAATAGCCGAAGGCGGCTCAGGCGCTTGCGGTTTATTGTGGTCGACATGCATTTTTTTCGCTCATCAGTCGGCTGGCGATGGCGGTCAGCTCTTGGGTCAGCGGATGCTGCGGCTGGCAGCCGGCGAACAGCTCCCGGCTGCCGAGTATGGCCATGGTCGCATCCAGCGGCAGAATACCGATCACCTCGTGGCCGTAGGCCGAGCGGATTTCATTGCGCATCGTCTCCGGATCGATGCGTTCGGCGACCTTGTTGACCACCATGAAGATGTTCGGCACCTGCAGGCGGCTGGCCACCTCGAGCAGCACGGCCGTTCCGTGATAGTCCTGTTTGTCGGGCCGCAGCAGGATGAGCAGCTGGTCGGAGATGGCGGCCGTGAGCAGGGTTTCCCGATTGAGCCCCGGGTGTGTATCCAGGAACAGGAAATCGAGTCGCAGCTCGGCGATCAGCCGCTTGAACTCCCTGTCGAAGCAGTGGACATCATAGCCTTCGGCCACCACGCGGGAGATATCATCCACCGCCAGGCTCGAGGGCAGGAGGAAGAGCTTGCCGGGACCATCGACCAGCCCGCAGTTGCGGTCGATATCGTAGACCGTCTCCGCCAGCTCGCATCGCCCGAATACGAAGTCGGAGAGCGTGTAGACCATCCGTTCGGGCTCGATCCCGAAGACCAGGTGAACGCCGGGCGATTGGATGTCCGTATCCAGCACGGCCACCCGCTCGCCGCATTTTGCCAGCAGATAGGCGAGGTTCGCCGTGATGTTGCTCTTGCCGGTACCGCCCCGATAGGAATGCACCGATACAATCTGCGCCATCGTCATGCCCTTTGTGGTTGGTGCGTCCGCCAGCTCGGAGGGACTTCGAGGTGCCCTCCCTTATTTTAGGTTCTGGATCGATGCCGGGGATCTTTTTGCCGATCGCACGGCCGGTGCTCGGGGCGCAAGCGCTGGCGGCGGGGGGCCGCCCGGAGCCGGCATGTGGCAAGACGAGGCTTGCGCAAGCACGGATGCGGCCGGGAAGTCGAGTTGTTGATTGCTAGTGCATAGTGTCACGAAAAAACGTTTGCCGATAACAAACTTCCGTTGTCGGCCAGCGTGCCTCGCAAACCTCTCCTCCGCTCTTCTCGAATTGGCAAATAACTATTAAAAACAATTAGATGAAGTTTATTTTCCAGCGGGTTCCGGTCGTTGGCATGCAAGCTGCAAATACCCAGACAACGAGAGCATTGGGCTCTCGGATCGAGAAATCTCTGCAATTCACAGTAGCAAGGAGTACGACACCATGGCGAGCATCATGATCCGTGACCTGAGCGCGACCAAGCCGTTGGATCGGCAGGCGAGCCTGAGCGTGAAAGGCGGTTGGTACGGCGGCAGTCTCAAGCCTTTTCACTCACCCATCGTGCTGAATCAGACGATCAGCCCGCAGATCCAGGTGGCCGTAATCAACAACACGGCGGTGGGTTTCGGCGGACCGAAGCCATTCGACTTAAGCGCGATTATCGGCCAAGGCCAGCGTGTCTGAACGCCCCGCTCGAAACGGGCGGGGGCCCTCTGCGGCGCCCCGCCTAATTTGACTGAGAGGAGACCCCACATGTCAGCCATCAAAATCCAAGATCTCAGCGCCGAGAAGAGCCTGGAGCGCCAAGCGCGGCTGCGTGTCACCGGCGGTCAAGGCGCGCTGTTCGGCGCCGTGGTCCGCCACTACTCCATGCAGCGTATGATGCAGAAGCTCAGTCGCCGGTTCCCGTTTCCGTTCGCCTTTGCGCAGACGCTGGGGGTCGGTGTGAATACTTCTTCGCAGGCTCAGTTTGCGGTCGTGCAGCAGACGGCCTTGGCCTTCGGTGACAACAACCGCATCGAGCAAAACGCCAGCATTTTCCAGAACCAATCGGCTTGATGGCGCGGCCGCGGGGCCCGCGCCCCACGGCCGTATTGACCACCGGGTGACATGGTTCAAACTTTATGAAAACGAGGCCGTGCCATCTCTATCGTTCGAGGGAGTGGCATGCCGTGAAGAGGCAGCAAGCCATGCGGGTCCATCGTGCCAGACTCCCCACGAAATCCGCCATGCGTCAGGCGGTCGGCCGCCTTCTCATGGTCGGGATGAGTTTGGGCCTGCTCAGCGGCTGCGGCACGTTCTTCGGCACGGACTACGAGCTCCCTCAGGCACCAAGCAAGCATCTCTGGTCGACCCAACCCGGCGGGCGCGCTGCGGTGGAGGCGATTCAGCCTGACTGGTGGGGCGGTTTCCAGGACCCGTATCTCGACGGGCTCATTCACCAGGCCATTGCGCAGGGCATCGACCTCAAGATTCTCGCGGGGCGCATCATGGAGGCGCGCGCCGGCGTCGGGCAGGCACGGGCCACGAGACTGCCGAGAGTGACCGCCACGGCGCAGCCGAGCATTACCCGCTCGCGCACGGAGATCCTTCCCGGCAAATTCACCGACCCGAGCACGACCCGTCAGTACAGTGCAAGCGGCGCCTTGAACTGGGAGGTCGACATCTGGGGTAAACTGCGCAAGGGCGTCGAAGCTCAGCAAGCGGCGTTGCGGGCTTCGCAGGCGGACTGGCGAGCCGGTTACCTCACCCTGGCCTCGGATGTGGCCAGTATCTACTTCCTGATTCGCCAGCTCGACGAGCAGCGTGGCCAGCAGCGCCGGTTCCTGGCCAAGAACCGGCAGATATTGGAGATTTATGAGAGACAATATCGTGATGGCCTGATTGGCCAGACGATGGTGCTGCAGCAGCGTGCCGAGGTGAGGAATCTGCAACAGCTGCTGCTCGAGTTTCAACGCCAGCGCCAGGTGGCGGAGAATCAGCTGGCGACGCTTTTGGGCATACCCGCCGGAGAGCTGCACGTGCCGGTCGTCGGGCTGCTCGAGCAGGTTCGTGTGCCGAAGGTTCTGGCCGGGCTGCCGGCCGATTTGCTCGCGCGCCGGCCCGATATCATCGCCGCAGAATATCGTGTGCTCCAGGCCTACAATCTGACGGGGCAGGCGCGGCTTGCCCGCTTACCTTCGTTTAGTCTGACGGCCAATGGGGGAGTGGCGAGCCAAGTGCTCTCCTCGCTGCTCAAGGGCTTCACGCTGGGGCTCGCTCCAGCGATCAACGTGCCGATCTTCGATGCCTCGCTTAAGGCCAACGTCAGGGTTAACCAAGCGCGGGCCAAGATCGCGGAGCAGCAGTACCGCAGGACGGTCCTCACAGCCTACGAGGAAGTGGAAAATGCGCTGGTGAGCCTCGTTTTCCGTAAGAGGCAGATGCGCGCGCTCAAGGAGCAGCTGAGAGATCTCAGAACCGCAAATCGACAAATTCGGGCACAGCTCGACAACGGCATGGTCTCGCAGCTTCAGGTCTTCGAATCGCAGCGCAGCCTTTTGTCGGCAGAACTGTTGTTACTGACCTTACATCAGCAGATTCTCGCCGATACCGTCACGTTGTATAAAGCGCTGGGGGGCGGCTGGCCGCCTGAATTCGTCTCGCGGAGCCATAAGGAGTAACAGCCCCCGCCGTGCCGCCTGAAGGGGATCGGCTATGAAGTTCACGCTCAAGCCGCTGACTCACCTGGAGCTCGGAGAGATCGTCGTTCGTGACGATCTCTTCGCGATCGGTGCGGCCGAGGCCCCTTTTTCCTCGCTTCCCGAGGGGGCCGCGCCCGGGCTGTCCGCGAATCACGCAAAGCTGTTTCGCCACCAGGGCACGCTGCATGTGGTCGATCTGGGCAGCCGCGGTGGTACGACCGTCAATGGGCGGGCCGTGCACCGGCGCGCCGTATCTCTCGCCGACGCAGACGAGGTCTGCTTTGCGGGGACGCTTTGCTTTCGGCTCGAAATCGGCGAGGAGCGGGTAGCGGAACCCGAGCGTGGGCCATTGACCCTGGTTTTGGTGCCGACGCACGGGGAGACCCCGCTCGAGCCCATCGCGGTCGAGCACTTCCCGTTCCTGATCGGCAAGGATGTGGGCGTATTTGCAGGCTACAAGACCCGCTTTCCCGAGGAGTCCCGATACATATCGCGCCGTCACGCCCTGATCTTCCGGCGACAGGACGGCCTCTATGTGGAGGATCTGGGCAGCACCAACGGCACCTTCCTCAACGCAGAACGCGTGAACGCCGCCGCTCGGCTCGAAGACCGGGCGAGCATCGCTTTCGGGGGCAACTTCTTCAGCTATCGCATAGAGCTCGAGTCGGTCGCGGCCGAGGCGCTCAGCCAGGAGCCGGGCACGATTTTCGTCTCGGCGGCCGACTCCTTCCTCGATGCTTTCTGTCCGGAAGCCGAGGGGGCGGGGGATGCCGGGGAAGCGGCCGGCGCAGAATCGGGCGGGCACGGGGCGCTCGAGGCGAGCCGAAGCGCCGGCAAACCGCGGCGCCGGGGCCCGCTCGCGCGGCTGCGGATATTGTTGACCGAGGTCAAGGCGGCCTTCGCCGATGACGGTCCGAAGCGTCGCCAGCGCCGCTGGCTCTGGCTCGGGTTCGCCGGCGGGTTGATGGCAATCGCCATAGCACTGGGATTTTATCTCAAGGGCAGCCCCGAACGCGCCATCCGCGAGCTGATGACCGAGGGGCGCTACGCCGAGAGTGCCGCGCTGGCCAGCCGCCACCTGGAGGCGGACCCCGGCAACGAGCGTATCGGTCTGCTCGGCACCGAGTCGCTCGCCAAGCGCGTGGTGCCGCCCTGGATGAGCAAGTTGGAGGCCGGTGATTTCCAGGCGGCCGAGGACGTTCTGGCGTCGGCCGCGCGGTTGAGCAAGTTCAACGACGACGCCCGTAGCATGCTCGAATTGATCGAATGGGCCGGGCGGCTGGAGCAATTCGTAGCCAAGCGAGGGGGCGCTCACGCACCGATCGTCGTTTTTCGCGACGAGGCAGTGATCACCGAGCTGGTCGAGTGGTGGGAGGAGGATTCGCACGCGCATCGCAACCGGTTGACCCGGCTCATCGATTACGTGCCGGAGTTCCGCCCCATGGGGGTCCGTGTGGCGAGTCACCTGATGAGCTTGCAGAATCAGAAATCGACCTATGTGAATGCCATCGCGGAGCTTGCGCGAAGCGTCCGCAAGGACTTGGCGGCCGGTCGCGCGGATGCTGCGGAACGGACTTTGAAGGCATTCCAGAGCCAATACCCGCGCGTTGGCGGCATGGGTCGGGTTTTGAAGGATCTGCAGCGGTGGAAGGCCATTCAGGCAGCGATTGGGCGGCATGAGCTCGATGTCGCATTGCGGCTCAATCGACAGGGGCAATTTGCCACGCCGTTGTTTCGACAGGCGGCGCAAGCGCAGATCGCTGAAAAGCTCCCGCCGCCGGAGCTCGCCGAGGAGTATGAGAAAGCTCAGCACGCCTGGTCGCAGGGCGAGTGGGATCGCGCCTTCGAGCTTCTGCAGCGGCTTGCCGGGCGCCCCTGGGGCGAGGTGGCGCAGCAACGATTGCAGCGCTATAGAAGGGTACTGGACGATTACCGTTTGCTCGGGCAGGCAAAAGGCAGCGCCGGGTATGGCCAAAAATTGCTCGCCTTCTACAACCGTCTCGAGCCCGGCGGTGACGCTCGCCTGCGCCATGCGCTGGCGGACGATTACCAGAGCTACCGGACCGAGGCGCTGCAAAAGGCGAAGCAGCAATTCCAGCAAGCCAGCGCGGCCTGGAGGCGCTATCAAGCGCAGGGTGGAATCGACGGCCTGTTGCGCCTGGAGGATGCCGTATCCGAGGCCTACCGAGGCCAGGCTGGGTTGCTCTCGCGAGCTTTTGCCCAGGCGAGCGACATGATGAGCACCTATGAGCTTTTGCAAAAGCCGTCGCCGGCCCCGGCGCGAGGCCTCTACGAAAAGTTGTTCGCGGAGGTCAAGCGGCAGCGTCAATGGCTCAAGGACATGCGGATCGTCATGGATGCCTCGTTGCTGAAGGCCAAGCTGAAGCTGTTGCCGGGTCCACCGGAGATCATGAGCCATGAGCGATAAATGGCCCGAACGCCAACCCGCCTTGCAGGATGCGCTGGAGGATCACAGCGCCGAGGGGATCACAATCCTCTCCTCCGAGCCCTCGCGGCTCACGCGCGCGCTGATCCTGCTGCTCTTTGCATTGCTGATGGCCGGCGCCGCGTGGTCTTTCATCGGCCACGCCGACGTCATTGTGCAGGCCGGCGGTGTACTCGGCCCCGATGCCGACGAGCGACGCATCTACTCTCCGGTCGACGGCGAGCTGGTCGATATCTATCTCGCCGAGGGAATGCCCGTTTCCAAGGGCGACGTGCTCGCCCGCGTCAAAGCCGTCGACGCCATTCAGCTCGCGACTAACGCCCTGCAGGCCAAGCTGAAGCTGACCGACGCCGAGCAGCAGCATGAGCTGCTTCCGGATCGCATGCGCGTGATCGAGCAGCAGTTGAATCTGCTTCAGGTTCAAATAGATCAAGCCCAGCGGTTGCACGACAAGCGCCTCAACGAGGCCATTGCCAAGCTCGGCGAGGAGCAGCGCATCCGGCTCGGCAAGGCGCGCGCGCGCTTGAAGGAGGCGAAGAATGAGCTCGCCTACGCGCGCGCGCAAGCCAGGAAGTACGAGCGTCTGCACCGCTCACCGGGCGGCGGCGGGCTTTCCCGCCAGCAAGTGGACGCCAAGCGCCGCGAGTTGGCGGCGAAGCAAACCGCCTACGATCTGGCCCGAGCCGAGCTGGCCCAGTTCGATGTCGATTTGAGCAAGGTCTACCAGAGCAGCCGGGTGCAGATCCAGGAGACATCGGAGAAGCTGTTGAGCCTGCGTACCGAATACGCGCAAAAAAAGCTCGAGCTGGCCAGCCTGCAGAATGCGGAGCAATCACAGCTGCGCATCGCGCGGGCCGCCGCCGAAGGGGCGGCGCGGGTGAGCTTCGATGACATCGACGAAGAGAATCTGCTCTTGGTGCGTGCCCCGGTCTCCGGGGTGATTACGCGGCTGGCGCTGAACCAACGCGGGGACAAGGTGGTTGCCTCGAAACCCATCGCGAGCATCGCGCCCGCCGGCGCGCGGCCGGTGCTGCAAGTGTCGATCAATGAAACCGACCGTGCCTTTCTGCGCGAGGGCATGCCGGTGAAGCTAAAGTTCCCTGCCTTTCCCTACCAGCGTTACGGGTTAATCGAAGGGACGCTGGAGTATATCTCTCCGACGGCCAGCGCGAATTTGCAGAACAAACAGCCAACCTACGAAGGCCGTATTGGTATGCAGCGGGATTTCTTTTCGGTCGGGAACACGGAGGTTCCGTTGCGCTACGGTATGACCGGTACCGCCGAGATCGTGGTGCGCAAGCGTCGCCTCATCGATCTGGCGCTGGATCCGCTGCGCGAGGTGAGTGCTTGGTGAGCTCGCCGAATCCTGCTATCTGGCCAGAGAAAAACGGAGGTGACCCATAATGGAAGTCGCAAAAATCGACGACGAAACAATCAGCGCGGAAGGGCTGGTCAAGTGGCTCAAGCTCAATGGAAGCTTCGACAACCTGATCGAGGAGCTGATCAGCGAGAAGCTGACGGTGCACGCCGCAAAACGCGCCGGCGTGAACGTTACGATCGAGGAAGTTCAGGAGCGATTCGATCAAATACGCCGGGTCGAAGGACTGCATCGAGCCAAGGACACGCAGGAGTTCCTCCAGCAGCTCGGGGTGAGTCTGGACGACTTCGAGGCCTATATCACGGACACGCTGTACAAGGAGAAGATGCTCGAGCAGATCCGTCGCGAGGAGGCCATTCAGGAGTATTTCAGTCTCAACTCGCCGAAATTCGAGAGCATCGAAATCAGCCACATCGTCGTGGACTCCGAGAGCAAGGCCAGAGAGATTCTCTCTTTGGCCGAGGAGGAGCCCGAGATGTTCGCGGAGCTCGCGCGCGAGCATTCGCTCGACGAGGAGACGAAGCACAACGGCGGACTGGTCGGCAAGGTGCTGCGCGGCGAGCTGCAGGAGGAGAGCGAAGCCAAGGTGTTCAATGCTTCGGCAGGCGAGTTGCTCGGTCCGTTCCAGACACCGGATGAGCTTTTCTACGAGATATTCAAGATCGAGGCGAGGCATCCGGCCATTTTCGACAGCGATACCGAAAAAGAAGTGCGCCGCCTCGTCTATCGGGCTTGGCTTGAAGCCCGCACGCATGAGCATCATCTGGAAGTGCTCTGACACCGTGACGAGGAGGCGGCGCGCATGGGGTGCGGGCGAGGAGTTCGCGGCAGAGCACAGTCCGACAGCGAAGGCGTGCAGGAGAGCAGCTGGTGAATACAATATCGCTCACCGACTTTCTCGCCACGGTCGAAATTCTCTCCGCCTTCAGCCGAGAACAGCTGGAGGTGTTGGAGGATCAGGCCGAGATCAGGGTGTATGAGTTCGGCGAGACGGTCTGCAATGTCGGTGAGCCCGAGAGCGGCCTCTATGTCATCAAATCCGGTGCCGTGCGGATTTTCACCGAGGACCGGGGCAAAGAAATCAGCATGGGCATTCGCAAGGAGGGCGAGGTCTTTGCCGAAATCGCCGCCTTGCGCGAATACCGGCACGAGTCCTCGGTGCGGGCCTCCTCACGCACCGAGCTGATTCATATTCCGCGACAGGCGTTCAGCGCGATCCTCGCGAACAACAAGCAGGCGGAGACCTACATCGCGCATTACGCGGCGATTCAGGCCGCCGGGGGATTCGTCACGCGGCTGTTCGATCTGCGCCGCAAAGTCGACAAAAACGAGCTCGAGGAGCTCATTCGCAGCATCGGGGTAAAGCGCGTGCGCGCCGGTCAGGTGATCCTGGAGCAGGACGCGCGCGATGAGCAGCGACTCTTCGTTATCCGCAAAGGCGGGGTTCGCTTGGTCCGCCGGGAGGAAGGGCGGGAGTATCCGCTCGCCAGCCTGCGCCAGGGCGATGTTTTCGGGGAAAAATCCTGCTTGCTTCAGCAGGAGCAGGTGGCCAGCGCCATCGCCGATTGCGACACGACGCTTATCGTCATCCGCCAGCAAACGGTTCATTTCATACTCGAGCGCAACCCCAAGCTCAAGGAGCTCCTCGAGGAGCGGATCCGCTTTCTCGAACGCGACCTGCTGCGGCAAAAGAAGCTCGCCGAGCGCCGGGGCCGGCGGGTGTTGCTCGATCTCAAAAGCCGCGCGGGACTCGGCGAACGCGTGCTCAAGCGCTTCCCGCTGGTGGCGCAGGCCGAGGAGATGGACTGCGGCGCGGCCTGTCTGGCGATGATCTGTAAGCACTACGGCATCCCGATGACCTTGGGCAAGCTGCGTGAGCTCGCCAATGTCACGACCGAAGGGGCGACGCTGGACAGCCTGGCGCGGGTGGGGGAGTCGCTCGGGTTCACCACGCGGGCGGTCAAGTGTACTTATCAGGCCTTGCTGGGCTTCGACCTGCCCTTCATCGCCCATTGGGAAGGTTACCACTACATCGTCGTCTACGGCGTTTCCAAGAGTCACGTCTGGGTTGCCGACCCGGCGCTCGGTTTCAACAAGATGACGCTGGAGGATTTCGAGAAAGGCTGGACCGGCACCTGCCTACTCTTTACGCCCGGCACGGACATGGTGGAGATCGCCACGGGGCGCTCGCCCTGGGTGCGTTTCGTGGGCTATCTCAGGCCGTACAAGGGCATACTCGGGCATTTGGCCATGGCGACCCTGATCATAGAGATGCTGGGCGTCGCGCCGCCCATCATCGTGCAGAACATCCTTGATCGGGTCGTGGTCCATCAGAGCTTTCAGCTGCTGCACGTCCTGATCGTCGGCCTGGTGATCGCCCATCTATTCACTCAGCTCACGGGGCTGTTGCGTGGTTTCCTGGCGAGCTTCATGGTTCGAAATCTCGATTTCGCCATGATGTCGCAGTTTTTCAAGCACACGCTGTCCTTGCCGATCTCGTTTTTCGCCACCCGCAAGACGGGCGATATCTTCGCCCGCTTTCAGGAGAACATCACGATTCGCGCCTTTCTCACGCAGTCGACCATCACCACGCTGCTCAATCTGCTCATGGTTTTCGTCTATTTCATCGTGCTGTTTCTCTACAATGTCAAGATGACGTTGCTGCTGATCATGATGATCGTCCCGATTCTGCTGTTGACGGTACTGATTACGCCGAAGATAAAAAACTATGCGCGCTCGAGTTTCAGCGCGTCCACCGAAGCCGAATCCACGCTGATGGAGACCCTCGCCGCGGCCGAGACGGTCAAGGGCATGGGGATCGAGCGGGCGCTGCGGCTGAAGTGGGAGAAGAAATACGCCCAATCGCTCGATGTGAACTATCGTGCGCAGCGCTTCGAGGCGATCGTCGGGACGATGGGGCAGCTGTTCAGCGCCGCCACCACCATCGTCATTCTCTGGGTGGGCGCCAATCTGGTGCTCAACCAGGAGCTGACCATCGGTCAGCTGATTGCGTTCAACATGCTGATGGGCAGTGTCATGGCGCCCCTGATGGGGCTCGTCGGGCTGTGGGATCAGATCAACGAGGCCGGTGTCGCCATGGAACGGCTCGGCGACGTGCTGGATCTCGAGCCCGAGCAAAAAGCCTCCGAGGTCAGCTCACGGATTATCCTGCCGGACCTTCGCGGCGATATTCGCTTCGAGGGCGTTTATTTCCGCTACGGCGGTAAGGAGAACCCGTACGTGCTGGAGAACATCAGCTTTGCCATCAAACCGGGGGAGATGGTGGCGATCGTGGGCCAAAGCGGTTCCGGCAAAACCACGCTCGCCAAGCTGCTCGTCGGTTTCTATCTGCCGACGGAAGGGCGAATCAGCGTCGATGGCTACGATCTCGGGCTGATCGACAAGGAGTACTACCGGGCTCACATCGGTTATGTGATGGCGAACAATTTGCTCTTCTCGGGGACGCTCGCCGAGAACATCGCCATTGGCGAGGATAACCCCGAGCAGCGCCGGATCGTTGAAGTCGCAAAGCTTGCCGACGCGCATGGGTTCATCAGCCGCTTTCCGCTGGGCTATCAACAGGTGGTCGGCGAGCGCGGCATGGGGCTTTCCAGCGGCCAAATCCAGCGTCTGTGCATCGCCCGCGCGCTCTATCACGATCCCAGCCTGCTGGTTTTCGACGAGGCGACCTCGGCGCTCGATACGCAGTCGGAGAGCAACATCCTCAGGAGCATGCGTGAGATACTGAAGGGGCGAACCGCTGTTGTCATCGCCCATCGGCTCAGCACGGTCATGGATGCCGATAAAATCCTCGTGCTCTACCAAGGACGGCTGGTGGAGGAGGGGCCGCATCAGGATCTGGTAAACAAAAAGGGCATGTACTATCAATTGGTGCAGAAACAGATCGCCGGTGCCCGATGAAACGCTTTACATTCAAGAAACCCGCCACGAGCGCCTACGGCGAGCTGTTGGAGCAGATCGAGATACTGCGCTCGACGCTGCGCTGGGCGCAACAGCTGGATCGGGCGCAGATCCAGAAGCTGCTCGGCCAATGCGGTGAGCTGCGCGCCAAGGTCATGACCCTCTCGCGCAAGGAGCGTTTCGTCCAGGCCAGCGCCGGGCGAGCGCTCGAACCGCTCGATACGCCCGATACGCCCGAAGAGCGCCCGGCGAGTGCGCCGCAGCGCCGCCAGGCCTTGCTGGATCGCAGCTTTATTTTCGAGGGGGTGTTCGGTGAGAGCCCAAAGCTTCTCGAGGCGCTGGAGATCGGCGAGAAAGCCGCGCCGACCAGCCTGCCGGTGCTGATCGAGGGAGAAAGCGGCACCGGCAAGGAACTTTTCGCCAAGGTGATTCACGCCAACGGCCAGCGCAGCGCCGGCGCCTTTGTCTCGGTCAACTGTGGCGCGATACCGGAGAATCTGATCGAATCGGAACTCTTCGGCCACAAAAGAGGTGCGTTCACCGGCGCCGCCAGTGACCGCAAGGGCAAGTTCGAGAGCGCTAACGGCGGCACCATCTTCCTCGACGAGATCGGGGAGCTGCCCCTGCAAGGCCAGGTCAAATTATTGCGTGTCCTGCAATCGCAGGAGATTCAGCGCGTAGGCTCGGACGAGCCGATAGCCGTGGACGCGCGAATCGTCGCCGCAACCAATCGCGATCTCTATCAAATGAGCCAGGAGGGGCGATTCAGGGAAGACCTTTACTACCGGCTCAGCGTCATTCATGTGGCCTTGCCGGCGTTGCGCGAGCGTCGTGACGAGATTCCCCTGCTGATCGACTTCTTCTGCGATGAGGCGGCAGAGCAGCTGCAGCGTCCGCCGGTGCAGCTTTCCGTGCGCCTGCGGCAGTTTCTCCTGAGCTATGCCTATCCGGGCAATATCCGTGAGCTGCGCAACCTCATCTTTCGCCTCTCCTGCCTCGCCGAGGGCACGGCGGATTTGAAGCATTTGCCTGAGGGCGCACGGCAGCGGGCGGCGGATCGCAGCCTCGCCGAACCGGACTCGCTCGCCACGGCGGATTCGCTCAGCGAAATCAAGCGCATCGCAAGCGACCAGGCCGAGCGCATCTTCCTCGAGCAACGCCTGCGCGAGGTTGGTGGCCGGGTGACCGTGCTAGCGAAAAATACGGGAATGAACCGCTCTTACTTGCAGACGCTTCTGAGAAAGCACGGTCTCAGCGCCAAGTCCTTCCGGCCGCCCAAGACGGCATGATCCCCTTGCTCGAGCGCCACCCGCGTCCGCAGTAGCGGAGGCCAGGCGCGGCGCGTGAGTGTGCGCATGGCGGTACCGTCTGCTCGGGTGCTGCGCGCGTCTTTGCAATCCTCACCCGCGCAATTCGCGGCCCGTCCAGTTCATGGACTTCCGAGCGGCTGCAGGCTGAACAGCGGCTCGGTGAGCCTCACGCACGGACAAGGCGGGCCTTGTCGCGCTGGTTAGCGGGCAGGTCATCGGCGAGAATCGCGATGAAGATGAGGTCGTCAATGCCAAGGATGACCGCGAGCACGACCAGCGTCAGCAGGTCAAGCCCGACTGTGAGATCAGCAAAAATTTCCATCGGTTACGGCGCGGGAGCGACTGGGATGTTTAGTATGAGATTCGCGCCGAAGAGCGTTGCGCAACGCCCACCGGACGGCGCCCGGTTAAGCTCGCTCCCGTGGAGTCCATGTCATGTCTTATCATGCGCTTGCCGATCTCGTGGTCATCGTCCATTTGCTGTTTATTCTGTTCGTGGTTTTCGGGGGATTGCTGGTCTTCTGGAAACCCGGGCTCGCCTGGGCGCACCTGCCGGCCGTGCTGTACGGGCTGTTGATCGAATGGATTGGCTGGGTCTGCCCGCTCACCCCGCTGGAAAACGACCTGCGTCGAAGGGCCGGCGAGACCGGTTACCAGGGCGGCTTCATCGAAGAGCATCTCTTGCCGTTGATCTACCCCGAGGTGTTCACGCGCAGCGTAGCGCTCGCTTTGGGTACGGCCGTGTTGATCATCAATCTCGGCATTTACGGGCTCTATTGGTGGCGCCGCCGTTGAGCGCGCGTGCCAAGGCATCCGACGCCCGGTAGCGGCCCCCAGGGGCCTGCCACCGATCGATTGAACTCAGACACGCCGATCCGCAGGTCACCGAACGCTTCAGTCCATCCGCACGTCCTGAGTGTGCGGGGGTGCTCGCACCCCGCGACCGGCAATTGACATAGCGTTATGTAGTAAATAACATAACGAACGCTATGAAGTGTGCGACATAACGAATGATGTGGCCTTGCCACCCCTTGCGACCCGTCACCATGGAGCCGGTGAATGACGCTGGCGTGGAAGGCTGACATGGCCGCAAGCTACGCCTTCAAGCGTCCCCGCCTGCTTTCCGGCCTCGGCCTTACGTTCGTCTTGGCTTTGCCCACTAGCGCCCCAGGCGCTGCGGACGGGACACCCTGGCGTCTGCACGAGGCCTTATCCGCGCCGGCGTGGTTGGAGGTCGGTGGGATCTATCGCGCCCGGTTTGAAACTTTAGATGCCGCCTTCCGGGCGGGCGCAAGCGGGGCCGATCAAATTCTGGCCGAACGCCTGCTCTTTGGCGTCCGGGCGAACCTTGACCCGTTCTATGTCGGCTTCGAGGTTCAGGATTCCCGTTCCCAGCTTGATGATGCCGGGACTCCGCTCGGAACGGACGATATTAATGCCGTTGAGTTGCTGCGTGCCTATCTCGGGATCAAAGGCCACGATGTTTTCGCGTCGGGCGATCAGCTGGATCTCACCGCCGGGCGTCTTACCATCGATGTCGGCAGCCGCAGGCTGGTCGCCCGCAACCGGTTTCGCAACACCATCAATGGCTTTAGCGGAGTTCATGCGCTTTGGACGGGGTCGGCGGGCACGCGCGTGCAGGCCTTTTACACGCTTCCACTGGATCGTCGTCCGAATACTCGGGATCGGCTTGACGACAACGACATAGCCAATGATGTCGAGAGCCTCGCGGTTCGCTTTTGGGGCATCGATCTCATGCAGGAAAATTTGCTCGGCGCCCTGACGGGTGAGGTCTATGTCTTCGGTTTGCACGAGAACGACCGCCCAGAGGTGGCCACAGCGAATCGCCAGCTTCTGACTCCCGGCGTTCGGCTCTTTATCGCCCCGGCGAAGGGGCGTTGGGATTTCGGGATCGAGGCGGCCCTTCAGGGCGGCGAGTCAAGATCGACGACATCCCCGGCCGATACGGCTGATCTCGATCATCGCGCGGGTTTTGCTCACGCTCATCTGGCACATACGTTTGATGTGCCGTGGTCGCCACGCCTGGTATTGCAATATGACTTTGCCAGCGGCGACGTCGATTCCGACGATGGCGAGAACAACCGCTTCGATACGTTGTTCGGGTCACGGCGCTTCGAGTTCGGGCCGACCGGGATCTACGGAGCATTTGCGCGCAGCAACATCAGCTCGCCCGGAGCGAGGGTTCAGGTTAAGCCAAGTGCCAACATACAGGGTTTTGTCGGCTACCGGGCGGTTTGGCTCGCAAGCGAGCGCGATGCGTTGCCGAAGGCCGGGGTGCGTGATCCAAGCGGCGCGTCCGGATCCTTTGTGGGGCACCAGATCGAGGCGCGAGTGCGCACGGACATTCTACCTGGCAACCTCCGTCTGGAGCTGGGCGGAGCCTACCTCTTCGATGGCGAGTTTCTGAAAGACGCGCCGAACGCCGCCGGTGATGGCGATACCGCCTATTTTTACACTCAGGCCATGCTGAGCTTCTGAAAGCCCGCCGGCGGCTCACCCTTGCCCGGAGTGCCACGTGGAATCTCGCTGATGCCTTAGCCTTGATCGAGGTGCTGGGTTGTGCCGAAATCCTCGCTGCGCCGAAGGACGCGCGGTATCGGGACGGCAGCAACGGCTGGTGCCCAGAGAGATGCCCCGCCGCCCTCGCTTGATCGGCTGATTCCAAAAATGACGCTTGAGCCAAGCGCAGCGCTGTGGCTAGATTCGTTCTTTTAAGAAAAATCCGTCGGGGGGCATGGCCTGTAAATCAAAATTCACCGGGTGGTGGAGACTGGCGGCCACAGCGGTCCTTGTCTTGCCCTTTAGCGGCGCAGCGCTTGCGGACCAGACGCCTTGGCGCTTGCATGAGGCTTTGTCAGCGCCGGACTGGTTGGAGATCGGCGGCAGCTACCGCGTCCGCTACGAAAACCTAAATGGCGCCTTCAGTGCCGGCGCGAGCGGAGACGATCAAATCCTGGTCGAGAGGCTGTTTTTTGGGGTTCAAGCGAACTTTGATCCGTTCTATACCGGGTTTGAAGTGCAGGACTCCCGCTCTCAGTTGGACGACGCGGGCACCCCGATCGGGACAGACGATATCAATGCGGCTGAAGTCGTTCGCGCTTACATCGGGCTCAAGAGGGCCGATGCTTTTGCGCCGGGCGATGAAATGGATATCTCCGCCGGTCGTATGACGATAGACATCGGCAGCCGTCGATTGGTGGCCCGCAACCGTTACCGCAATACGACCAATGCCTTTACCGGCGTTCGCGCCATCTGGGAAGGCTCGCGCGGTACGCAGGTACAAGCGTTTTACACGCTGCCACTCGAGCCTCGCCCGAATAGCCGGGATGGGCTTGACGACAACGACATAGTCAACGACGTGGAAAGCTTCAAGGTGCGCTTTTGGGGCGTCGACCTTGTTCAGGAAAATCTGCTCGGTGGTATTACGGCCGAGGGTTACGTGTTTGGTTTGCACGAGAGTGACCGTGCGGATTTCCCGACCAACAACCGCCGCCTCCTGACGCCGGGGCTGCGCCTTTTCCGCACGCCAGCCACGGGTGCCTGGGATTTCGAGATCGAAAGTGTTGCTCAAATCGGTGAGTCGAGAGCGACGAACTCGCCGTCCGACACGAAGGATCTAGATCATCGCGCGGGTTATCTGCACGCCGAGGTCGGGCGGACAATCGATATACCCTGGGCGCCACGGCTCGTTCTGGAGTACGACTACGCGAGCGGCGACGATGACCCGACTGACGGCGAGAACAACCGGTTCGATGGCCTATACGGGCAACCGCGGGGAGATTTCGGGCCGACCGGGATCTATGGAATTTTTGCACAGCGCAGCAACATTAACTCGCCCGCCGCCAGGATAAATGTCAAGCCCAGCCCAACGGTGAATGGCTTTGTCCGCTACCGCGCCGTTTGGCTTGCCAGCAGGCAAGACGCCCTGCCGGCGGCTGGCTTGAACGATCCAAGCGGGAATTCCGGCTCCTTTGTCGGTCATCAGATTGAGGCACGGGTGCGTGCCGACCTTATCCCCGGGAATTTTCGTCTGGAATTGGGCGGCGCGTATCTCGTCAAGGGCGAGTTTTTAGAGACCGCACCGAACGCCCCTGCCGATGGCAATACGGCCTTGTTCTACACCCAAGGCACGCTGACTTTCTGAAGGATGGCTTTTGCGGTAGCGAGGCGTCCTGGCCCCGCCAAGCGGCGTTGGTGTCGGAATCGAGCGAGAAACCGACCGCCTAGAGGTTGGTTGCATTGCTCGGCGAGACGAGTTCCTCCCCGCGTACCGTCGCTGCATTCACGAAGCCCGAGTCAATCTGCGTCGCCGGCGGCTGCTGCGGCCTGCTCACGGGTATAGAAGCGTCCGTGACGCAGAAAGCCCGCGATCACGCAGGGCTTGACCCTAAGCACGCGCCCTGCCGCGTCTTTTTCCAGCACCCATGCCTCGGGCAGCCCGTCGAGAAGGTGCATGGGAGCGGGCGAGCCGTCCTTGAAGCGGGCGAGCACGGCGCAGCCGGTTTCCACATTGCGGAAAGCCGGCCGAAAGCCCTGGTCCTGATTGCCTTCGCTGACTCCCGCGCTACCGATATGCGCCACGTTATCCTTGATCAATCGATCGGCATCCATGGGCCGGAATAGCGGCCCCAAGGGACGCCCGGGCGCTTGGTTGCAATTGCGCACGCGACGTGCCGCGATCTGATCGCGTCCCGGATTCTTGGGGAGATCGTCCAGTAACAGGCTCATGCCGTAACCTCCTGATGGGCCTGAATTGGTAGATTGCACATTCCATGCCATCAGATTTGGAGGTGCCGGCAAGCGTTATCAATAGGCGCCCGAGCTCCGTGTTTGGCAGGGCGAATGCGCCCTGCTGGGGTCCATGTGTACTCTGTGCGCTGGCGCGAGACGTTGGCTCCAATGTGTCTGATGGCCTTACTTGTTGGACAACAGGCGCCGCAGTGAGTTTTGGGTGAGCGAAGCCGGTGCCCGCGTTCTATGGTTGCCGCCGCCCACCAGACCGCGCGCGCCTCCGCGGATGTTTTTCGTAGCTTTCTGATCGAGCGTGATGCTCTCGTGGAGATCTTTGATGACGATGCGAGCCATTTCGCCTACTCCTTCGGTGACGACAACTTACCGTGTCAAAGTCGCTGAAGCGCCTCGAGCCTCGGCCATTAAGGGCGTTTGACCCCGTTCGCCGTCGAGTCTCAACGTGCTCATTATCTCTTTATAACCATACTGGCCGCTGTTGCCTAGCCCCGGATGCCGCGGCGGCGGACGAACGGCTCTCAGCCGAGCTCTTCCGGGTCGTAGCCCAGGTTGGGCGAGAGCCAGCGTTCGGCCTCCCCCAGGCTCATGCCTTTTCGTTTGGCGTAATCCTCGACCTGATCGCGATAGATCTGGCCGAGGCCGAAATAGCGCGATTGCGGATGGGAGAAATACCATCCGCTTACCGCTGCCGTGGGCACCATTGCCCAGCTTTCGGTGAGCGTGATGCCCGCTTGGCGCTCGGCATCAAGGAGCTCCCAGAGCAGTGCTTTCTCGGTGTGGTCCGGACAGGCCGGGTAGCCGGGTGCGGGCCGAATGCCGTGATATTGCTCCTGAATCAGCGCTTCAGTATCGAGTTGCTCGTCCGCGGCGTAGCCCCAAAATTGCGTACGCACGCGGTGGTGGAGCATTTCGGCAAATGCCTCGGCGAGGCGGTCGGCGAGCGCCTTGACGAGGATGGCATTGTAATCGTCGTGCTCGGCTTCGAAACGCCGCACGTGCTCCTCGATGCCAATACCGGTGGTCACCGCGAAGGCGCCGAGCCAATCGGCCAGCCCGGTTTCCTTGGGCGCCACGAAATCAGCGAGACTCATATTGGGCCGTCCGGCGGGCTTTTCATTCTGCTGGCGCAAGTGGTGGGTGACCAGATGTAGCCGGGTGCGGGAGTCGTCGGCATAAACCTCCGTGTCGTCGCCGACCGCGTTGGCGGGGAACAGACCGAAGACTCCTCGGGCCTGTAGCCACTTCTCCTCGATAATGCGGGCCAGCATGGCGCGGGCATCGGCATAGAGTTTGCGCGCCGTCTCGCCGACGACCTCATCGTCGAGGATCTTCGGAAAGCGTCCCGCCAGCTGCCATGCAGAGAAAAAAGGCGTCCAGTCGATATAGGGCTCCAGCGTCTCCAGGGCGACATCATCGAGCACGTGCAAGCCCGGCTCCCGCGGCTGGGGTGGCTCGTACGCTGTCCAATCGATGGGATAGCGGTTCGCACGCGCATCGGCGATGCGCAGCCACTTCTGCTTGCGCTGGCGCTTGGCGCGTTGCTCCCGCACCCCCTCGTATTCCTCTTTGATGCCTTGCACGTAGGCTGCGCGTTGCGTGGTGCTCATGAGCTTTGCGCAGACCCCGACCGCGCGGGAAGCGTCCTTGACATAGATGACGTCGCCGGAATACTGGGGGGCGATCTTGACTGCCGTATGCACGCGCGAGGTGGTCGCGCCGCCGATCAGCAGCGGGAGCTCCAGGCCTTGCCGCTCCATTTCCTTGGCCATCCCCACCATCTCGTCCAGCGAGGGGGTGATCAGGCCCGATAGGCCGACAATGTCGGCATTGTGCTCGCGAACCGCGGCCAGCGTTTTTTCATTGGGGACCATGACGCCGAGATCGGTGACGTCAAAGTTGTTGCATTGCAAGACCACGGCGACGATGTTCTTGCCGATGTCGTGCACGTCGCCCTTGACCGTTGCCATCACGATTCGGGCGTTAGGCTCGCTGTTACCGTGCTTGGCCTTCTCAGCCTCGATGAACGGGAGCAGATAGGCGACCGCCTTTTTCATGACGCGGGCGCTTTTGACCACTTGCGGCAGGAACATCTTGCCGGAGCCGAACAGATCGCCGACTACGTTCATGCCATCCATCAACGGCCCTTCGATCACCTCGATGGGCTGCTCGTGCTGGGTCCGTGCCTCCTCGGTATCCTCCTCGATATACTCCACGATGCCCTTGACCAGCGCATGCTCGAGGCGCTTGGCCACGGGCCAGGTACGCCACTCCAGATCCTCTTCCTTGCTCTTGGCGCCCTGGCCTTTGAATTGCTCGGCGTAATCCACCAGCCGTTCGGTGGCATCGTCACGTCGATTGAGCAGCACATCCTCGACCCGCTCCAGAAGGTCTCGAGGTATGTCGTCGTAGACTTCGAGCTGGCCGGCGTTGACGATGGCCATGTCCATGCCGGCCTGTATCGCGTGATAGAGGAAGGCCGAGTGCATCGCGCGGCGTACCGGCTCGTTGCCACGAAAGGAGAAGGAGAGGTTGGAGAGCCCGCCGGAGACTTTGATGTGCGGCAGGCGCTTTTTGACCTCCCGGGCCGCCTCGATGAAGTCCACGGCGTAGTTGTTGTGCTCCTCGAGACCGGTTGCCACGGCGAAGATGTTGAGATCGAGGATGATGTCCTCGGGCGGGAAGCCGACCCGCTCGGTAAGGGTCCGGTAGGCGCGCTCGGCGATGGCGATGCGCCGCTCGAGAGTATCGGCCTGGCCCTGCTCGTCGAAGGCCATGACCACGGTCGCCGCGCCGTAGCGACGGATCAGTTCGGCTTTGGCGATGAAATCCTCCTCGCCCTCCTTGAGGCTGATGGAGTTGACGATCGCCTTGCCCTGAATGCATTGCAGGCCGGCCTCGATCACCTCCCATTTGGAGGAGTCCACCATGAACGGTACGCGGGCGATATCCGGTTCCACGGCGGCCAGATTGAGAAAGCGCACCATGCACTCCTTGGAATCCAGCAGCCCTTCGTCCATGTTGACGTCGATGATCTGGGCGCCGCTTTCGACCTGATCGCGTCCCACCTCCAGCGCCGCCTCGAGGTCATCTTCCTTGATCAAGCGGCGGAAGCGCGCCGAACCGGTCACGTTGGTCCGCTCGCCGATGTTCGCGAACAGGGAATCGGCGCCGAGCGTGAGCGGCTCCAGGCCGGAGAGGCGCAGCACGCGCGGCCGCTCGGGCAGCCGCCGCGGCGGCAACCCTTCGATGGCCTCACGAATGGCAGTGATGTGCTCGGGGGTGGTGCCGCAGCAGCCGCCGACGATGTTGACGAAGCCGTTTTCGGCGAACTCGTGCAGCAGCCGCGCCATGGCTTCCGGGCTCTGCTCGTATTCCCCCATCTCATTGGGCAGCCCGGCGTTGGGGTGCGTGCTGACGTGGGTGTCGGCGATCTGCGAGAGTTCCTGGATATAGGGACGCAGATCTTCGGCACCGAGCGCGCAATTGAGGCCGATCGCGAAGGGTTGCGCGTGGCGCACCGAATTCCAGAACGCTTCCGTGGTCTGACCGGAGAGCGTGCGTCCGCTGGCATCGGTGATGGTACCCGAGACCATGACCGGCACCCGCGCGCCGAGTTTTTTAAACAACCCGTCCAGCGCGAACAGGCAGGCCTTGGCGTTCAATGTGTCGAAAATGGTTTCCACCAGCAGCAGGTCGACGCCACCGGCAATCAGCCCGTCGGCGGCTTCCGTATAGGCGTCAACCAGCTGCTCGAAGCTCACGTTGCGGTAGCCGGGGTTGTTGACATCCGGGGAGAGCGAGGCGGTCTTGCTGGTCGGACCGAGCACGCCCGCGACGAATCGCGGCTGCTGCGGCGTGGCGCGCGAGAACTCGTCGGCACAGTCGCGCGCGAGGCGTGCCGCGCTCAGATTGAGCTCGTGGACCAGATGCTCCGTCGCATAATCCGCCTGAGAGAGCGTGGTCGCGTTGAAGGTGTTGGTTTCGATGATGTCCGCGCCGGCTTGCAGGTTCGAGCGGTGAATTTCGGTGACGATATCCGGGCGGGTGCAGACCAGCAGGTCGTTATTGCCCTGAAGGTTGCAAGGATGGTCCCGAAACCGCTCACCGCGGAAGTCCTCCTCGGTCAGGCGATAATGCTGGATCATCGTGCCCGTCGCGCTGTCGAGCAGCAGGATGCGACGCTCGAGCTCCTCCCGTAGCCTTTTGGTTGGATCAGTCATCGGTTTCTTTACTACCTAAACGCTGCTAAACCGAACAACATACCTCAAACGAGGGAGAGGATTAAATGGACACGGGTGTATGATGCTGTCCGTCGGCTCGCCACAGGCGCGCTCGGGCCGGCTTCTCTAGCCCGTGTGCTGCTGGTAGAATTTTCCTTAATAATCTATATCGCTCATCGTCGGCTTGGCGCGAGTTCGTCTTGGCCCGGCGATGGCCGACGCGTTAGGAGGTGCTCATGGCATCGGAATCCGACACTGCGGTGACGTTTCTCCGCGATTGTGAGGTCGCGCTGGTTCCCTCCGGAGAGACGGGAATCATCCCCAAGGGCTCGGAGGGGGAGATAACGCAGGCCTTGGGCGGTAGCTACACGGTCAACCTGTGGGCAAACCTGTTTCGTATCGATGGCTCGAATGCCGACGCTATCGGTCGGGAACCGGATCCGCCGCCCACCTTGCCGGATTGCGCGAGCGACGAGGACGTGGAAAAAGCGATCTGGGATCAGCTGCGGCTCTGCTACGACCCGGAAATTCCCGTTAATGTGGTCGAATTGGGATTGGTCTACGAGTGTGACATCAAAAAGCTGGCCGAGGACCGTCGCCAAGTTCATATCCGCATGACGCTGACCGCTCCGAGCTGCGGAATGGGCGATATTCTCGCCTACGACGTCAAAACGAAGGTGAGCCGCGTGCCGACGGTCGAGGAGGCGGATATCGAGATCGTCCTGGAGCCGCCGTGGACGCAGGACATGATGTCGGAAGCAGCGCAGCTCGAGACCGGGTTGCTCTGAGCGGGCGTGCTCGAGCAGCCTCCGAGGCGGCGCGGGTGGCGCGCGCAGCGACTCGCAGCCTGAGAAATCGACGAGCGGGGGGGGGAACTTTTTCAACCGGATAAGGTCCAACACCGGAACTGCAAGGGCATGGCCTTCCGATCTAAGGAAAGAGGGTGAGGAGAATGAAAAAGGCAGTCTTGGGCTCGTTCTTGGGCCTTCTGGTCCTCGGGCTGATGGCCGGCGGCTCGGGCGTGCAGCAGCTTCACGAGGAAATCAACGCGATTCAGCAGCAATGGTTGGTTCTGAAGGCTTCCACCCCCGACAGATCCACCGTCGCCGAGGCGCGCGCGCTTTGGCGGCATACGCACGCGCTGGAACGCCGCTATGCCGATAATCCGCGAGTGAAGGCCTGGGAAGATCGAACCTGGTCGATCTATCGTAATTATCTTGAGAGATCTAACTGGGCTTCTTGATTTTGCTCTCAGCCTCCGCCCACGAGCAAAGCGGCGACTCAAGTGGTCGTTATGCCTCGGAGCGCGCAGATGCGCCACTTCACTCCCCGCGCTCCCTAGGAGAAGTGGGTGTAGCCTGAGTCCTCGTAAGGGATTATCTCACCCGTGGCTGAGACGAGCTGTACCCCATTGCCTTCCACCACGCGACCGATACGGGTGAGACTCACGCCGAGTTTTTCTGCCCGAGCCCTGGCCTCCCGCTCTCGTTCCAGCGGCAGGCTCAAACAAAGTTCGTAGTCATCACCGCCGCTCAAGGCCAAGGCGAGCGCCCGAGGTGCGGGCGCGACGCGCCGCATCGCGGCGGACAGCGGCAGCCGGTGCGGTTCGATGCGCATGGCCACGCTGCTGCGCTCGGCTATATGAGTGGCGTCTGCTACCAGCCCATCGGATATGTCGATGGCGGCATGAGCGAGATCGGCCAGTGACCGTGCCAGGGCAATGCGCGGCGTTGGACGGTGCAGGCGCTCGATCAGGAAACGGACATCTGCACCGCGACGAGTTTGCTCCTGCCAGAGCTTCAGGCCAAGCGCCGCATCACCGAGGGTGCCGGACACGTAAAGGCCGTCGCCGGGGCGGGCACCGTCGCGGCGTAGGGGGCGATCGACGTAGCCGGCCACCTGAATGGTTACGGTCAGGGTCTGCCCGCGACTGACATCGCCACCGACCAGAGTCATTCCCGATGCATTCGCCAGCGTGGCGAGCCCCGCGGCAAAACGCCCCAACCAGTCCGGATCCGCCTGCGGCAGGGTCAGAGCAAGCAACAGCCAAGCGGGCTCGGCGGCCATTGCCGCCAGGTCGCTGAGATTCACGGCAAGGGACTTATAGCCGACGTCTTCCACCGGGGCATCCAGGGGGAAGTGAACGCCCGCGATCAGGGTGTCCACGCTCAGGGCCAGAGCGCGGTCGCGATGCGGTGCGAGAAGCGCCGCATCGTCACCGACGGAGAGAATAACGTCATCTCGTTGCGCGCCGATCGCCGCAAAATAACGCTCAATTAGCTCGAATTCGCAGAGCATCTCCTCAGTGCCCGGAGCAGAGGTGAGGGGCCGTCGGATGTGGGGCGCCGCGCGCCTTAAGCCGGCGGACGCCGGGTGTTCGGTAGCGAGTGGCAGCGGGTTTCCTCCCGCGCGCGCCGCTGCGTGAGTGGATGTCAACCGGTGCGTCGGTGGCGGAGTTCGTGTGCGCGGGGCCGATTCTCGCGGCCCAGTCGATCCAGCACCCCATTGATGTAGCGGTGACTCTCTTCGGCGCCGAAAAGCTTGGCGAGATCCACCGCTTCGTTCACGACCACCCGGTAAGGCACATCAAGGCGGTGTGTGAGCTCGTAGATTCCGAGGCGCAGGATGGCTTTCTCCACAGGATCCACAATCGCCAACGGACGGTCCAGCACCGGCTCGATCAGCGCGTCGAGACTTACCGTGCGCGCCGGTATCTCGTGGAGCAGCTCGCTGAAGTATGCGAGGTCGACGCTCGCCATGTTGTGCTCCTCGAGGAACTGCCGTTCGATCTCCGCGCTTCCCTGGCCGGTCAGCTGCCATTGATACAGTGCCTGCAGCACGCGTCGGCGCGCCCGGCTGCGCCGGTGCGTTGTATGTGATTTGCTATGCGTCGCCATGTTTTTGATCCGCTTCAATCCAAACGGCGCAGCAGGCTCGCTGTCTCCAGCGCGGAGAGCGTGGCCTCGCTGCCTTTGTTACCGGCCTTGGTGCCGGCGCGCTCGATGGCCTGCTCGATGGTATCGGTGGTGAGCACGCCGAAGCCGATCGGCACATCGTGCGCCAATGATGCCTGGGTACAGCCGCGGGCGCATTCGCCGGCAACGTAGTCAAAATGGGCCGTGGCGCCGCGGATGACGCAGGCCAGGGCGATGATGGCCGCGTACCGTCCGGAGCGCGCCAATCGATTGATCACCAGCGGCATCTCGTAGGCGCCTGGCACACGGATGACCGTCACCGCATCGCCCGCTACTCCATGGCGGCGCAGGGTATCAAGAGCGCCCTCGAGCAAGCTATCGACAATGAAGCGATTGAAGCGCGTGGCAACGATCGCGAAGCGACCCTCGCAGGCAGTGAAATCACCTTCGATGGTCGTAATCATCGATCCGTAGTCATTGAGCATAAACCTGCCGGAAGAGACGCGTCCGCGCCAGAGCGCGCATCTTCCGCCTCCAGTGAACAGCGGTAATGCCTGCTGCGATCAAGGCACGTCCGTTGCGATGGTCAGGGGGCGAATCCGCCCGAGCACTTTATATCGTCGCGCCGTCGCTGCAAACACAAACTTTGCCGCTCGCCACGCCCGGCGCTGGGCATGTAGCGATTTGGCCCTTGCCCGCGGCGGTTTGTTCCGCAGCACTCGGTTCGCCACGCACGCTAAACGCTCAATGCTCATCACTTGGCGGCTCGACGTACTCGACGACTTCTATGCCGAAACCGGAGAGCCCATGCATGCGCTTGGGGGCACTGAGCACCCGCATGCGCCGCACGCCGAGGTCGGTCAATATCTGGGCGCCCACCCCGTAGGTGCGCAGATCCTCGGCCTGACGGGAGTGAGTGCTCTGCCCCGTCTGTGGATCGCCGTAAGGGGCCACCTGATACTGGCGCATGCGTTGGAGGATATCGGCGGCGTCGCTGGCCCGGCGTAAGACGACGACGACTGCCGGTTCGCACCCGCTTACCTTTTCCAGCGCCGAGCGCAGCGGCCAACCGCAGTGGGGTCCGGTGCTCGCAAAGACATCGGAAAGCGTATTCTGGATGTGCACGCGGACCAAGGTCGGCTGCTCCGGATTTACGGTTGCGTTGACCAGTGCGAAATGCAGGGCGCCGTCGACCGTATCCTGATAGGCATAGAGGTGGAACGTTCCATATTCGGTCGGCAGATCGCACTTGGCCACGCGTTCCACGGTCCGCTCGTTGCGAATCCGATAGGCGATGAGATCCGCGACGGTGCCGATCTTGAGGCCGTGCTCCTGAGCGAAGCTCACCAAGTCGGAGCGCCGCGCCATCGTACCGTCCTCGTTGAGTATCTCGACGATGACCGCGGCCGGCTCCAGGCCGGCGAGACGCGCCAGATCGCAGCCCGCCTCCGTGTGGCCGGCCCGCGTGAGCACGCCTCCAGGCTGTGCCATCAACGGAAATATGTGTCCGGGCTGGACCAGATCCTCGGGCCGGGCCATGGGGGCGACGGCGGCCTGGATCGTGCGCGCCCGATCGGCCGCGGAGATGCCCGTGGTAACGCCGCTGGCCGCTTCGATGGACAAGGTGAAATTGGTTGAGTGACGGTTTTCCGTCTCGTTGACCATCAGCGGCAGCCGCAGCTGCTCACAGCGCTCGCGAGTCAGCGTAAGGCAGATCAGGCCGCGCCCGTAACGGGCCATGAAATTGATGTCCTCGGGACGCACCATGGAGGCGATCATCACGAGGTCCCCCTCGTCCTCACGATCCTCCTCATCCATGATGATGGCCATGCGGCCTTGACGCAGATCCGCGAGGATCTCGTCGATGCTGTTGAACATTAGGATATCCCCTTTGCCTGCTATGGAGGCACCGCCGTGCCTGCGGGTATCGGCAAGGCGTGCCCGATGAGCACTCCCGAGTTAGTCGCTGCCGCGGGCGGGCGCCGCGGCGGTGCCCGCCATGAGCTGTTCCAGATAACGGGCGATGAGATCGACCTCCAAATTGAGGTGCTCGCCCGGGCGGCGTTCCCCGAGCGTGGTCACCTGCAATGTATGCGGCACGAGGTTGACTTCAAACTCGCTTGCGTCGACAGCGTTGACCGTGAGGCTGATGCCGGCCACGCAAATCGAGCCTTTTTCCGCGACGTAGCGGGTCAGCCGCTGGGGGGCGCGCAAGCGCCAGCGCTCGCAACGTCCGGCTGGACGCCGCCAAAGCAATTCGGCGAGACCGTCCACGTGGCCGCTCACCAGGTGGCCGCCGAGCGGGCTGCTCAACGTGAGTGCTGGCTCGAGGTTGACGCGCTCGCCCGGTGTGAGCGTCCCTAGGGTGGTGCGGGAGAGGGTCTCGGCGGAGAGATCGACGGCGATCTCGCCGGCAGCGATGCTGGCGAGTGTGAGGCAGCAGCCATCGACGGCGACGCTATCGCCCTGACGCAGCGGTTGCAAATTCAGGCCGCCCGTCTCGATGAGCAGCCGTCGGTCCTGCTCGAACGCGCTGGCTTGCCGCACCGTTCCCACGGCTTGCACGATTCCCGTGAACATTCAGCTTTTCTCCAGACGTGCCGTCAGGCGAAGGTCCGAGCCGACGGCACGCAGATCCGTGATTTTGACCGAAATTCGGTCGGCCAGCCGGACCAGGCCGGGCAGTAGCAGAAGCGGCTGCGCCTCGTGCCCCATGAAATGCGGGGCGATGTAGATCACCAGCTCGTCGATCAGCTCGCGCTGCAAAAGCGCTCCGCTCAGGGTGGGGCCGGCCTCGAGAAGCACCTCGTTGATCTGCGCCTCGCCGATCGCGGCCAACGCCTGGAGCGGGTCGACACGACCGCTGCTATCGGCGGCGATCGGCCATAGCTCGGCGCCGGCGAGTTCGTCGCTGTGGCGCCGCCCGGAGCGAGTGTATAACAGGACCACCTTGTCGGGCCCTTGCAGCACGCGTGCCCGCGCGGGGATGCGCAACTGGGAATCGAGCACGAAGCGGCGGGGCTGCACCAGGTCCCAAGCGCCATTGACATCCCGGGCGGTCAGTTGCGGGTCATCGGCCATTATCGTGCCGCGCCCCGTGAGTATGCCGTCGCTGCGGGCACGCAGCCGGTGGACATCGCCCCGGGCCGGCGCGGCCGTGATCCAGCGGCTCTCACCACTGGCCATCGCCGTTCGCCCGTCCAAGCTCATCGCGAGCTTGCAGCGCACATAGGGCAGACCGGTGCGCATGCGTTTGAAAAAGCCCGGGTTCAGCGCTTCGGCCTGCTCCGCCATCAGCCCGTGCTGGGTCAGCACACCCGCGGCGGCCAAGCGCTCCAGCCCCTGCCCGGCGACGCGTGGATTGGGGTCCTTGCAGGCGACGATGACGCGCTTGATTCCGGCCTTGAGCAGCGCTTCAGTGCATGGCGGCGTGCGCCCGTAATGGCAGCACGGTTCCAAGGTCACGTAGGCGGTGGCGCCGCGTGCCGCCTCGCTCGCGAGCGACAAGGCATTCACCTCGGCGTGCGCCTCACCCACCCGGCGATGCCAACCTTCGCCTACCACCTGCCCGTCGCGGACGATCACGCAGCCTACGCGGGGATTGGGGCTCGTTGAGAAAAGCCCGCGTTCCGCCAGGCACAAAGCGCGTGCCATGTGTTGTTGGTCAACGGCTGTAAAATTGGTCACGTGCGAGCGTCCGCCTCTTTCGCGCTGCTGCTGTAGTGAGCTTGGCGGAGACTATGGACTGCGCCGGTTCATTGCGTCCTGGCACGGTCGCCAGAAGATGGCCGAGTCAGCCCTTTGGCTCGTTGTCGGGCGGTGGCGTGTGCTCCCGTCCGGGTGGTCGCTGCTCGAGCCCATCGATTACCTCGCGAAAGGCGCTCACGTCCTGGAAGCTGCGGTATACGGAAGCAAAACGCACATAGGCGACCTGATCGAGCTCGCGCAACTCGCCCATCACCCACTCCCCGATCTGCCTAGCCGGCACTTCGCGCTCTCCGGTCAATCGGATACGCTTGAGAATGCGGCTGATCGCCGCCTCCACGGCTTCGGTGGCCACGGGGCGTTTCTCGAGCGCCCGCAATAGCCCGGTGCGCAGTTTTCGATCGTCCAATGCCTCGCGCGAGCCGTCGCGTTTGACCACCTGCGGCATCATCAGCTCGGCGCTCTCATAAGTGGTGAAGCGCTCGGCGCACTGCGAGCACTCGCGGCGGCGACGCACCTGATCCCCTTCGCCGGCGAGTCGCGAGTCGATCACCCTTGTTTCCTGTGCCTGGCAGAAGGGGCAGCGCATGGTGGTCTATACCGAGCCGACGCCGAGCCGGCCGAACCGCTTGGCGTTCGGTCTCGGCTGATTTCGGTGAGCCGGTCTCATCGGGCCATTACGGATGGGATGGTTCGACCTGGGAGAACCGAGACGAGCGTGCCTGACCTGCTTGGTGCGCGGGATGCGAATCGTTTCCTCCGATTCATGCGCTTGATGAACGGTAGACCGGGTAGCGCCGGCAGATATCCAGCACCTGGTCACGCACCCGCGCGATGGTGTGCTCATCGTGAATATCATCCAGAATATCGCATATCCATCCCGCCAGCTCGCGGACTTCCGCCGTCCCGAAGCCACGCGTGGTCACAGCCGGTGAGCCGATGCGAAGGCCGCTGGTTACGAAAGGCGACTGCGGATCATTCGGTACGGCGTTTTTGTTCACCGTGATGTGTGCTCGGCCCAAGGCCGCATCAGCGTCCTTGCCCGTCAAGCCCTGCTTGATGAGATCGATGAGAAAAAGGTGATTGTCCGTGCCGCCGCTCACCACCTTGTAGCCTCGTCCCATGATTGCTTCGGCCATGCTCCGGGAGTTGGCCAGGACCTGTTTTTGATACTCGATGAATGCCGGCTCCAGGGCCTCTTTCAGCGCGACCGCCTTGGCGGCGATGACATGCATGAGCGGCCCGCCTTGGGTGCCTGGAAAGACCAGCGATTGGAGCGCCTTCTCGACTCGCGGATTCTCGCGCGCCAGAATGAGGCCGCCGCGCGGACCGCGGAGGGTTTTGTGAGTCGTGGTGGTGGTGACATCCGCGATGCGAACCGGGTTGGGATAGACGCCCGCGGCGATGAGCCCGGCAACGTGCGCCATGTCCACGATAAGGTAGGCGCCGACCTCGTCGGCAATGTCGCGGAAGCGCTGCCAATCGACCACTCGCGAATAAGCTGAAAAGCCGGCGATGAGCAGCTTGGGGCGGTGCTCGAGGGCGAGGCGCTCCACTTCGGCGTAATCGATCTCGCCGGTCTGCGCGTCTATGCCGTACTGCACGGCGTGGAAGAGCTTGCCCGAGAAGTTCGGCTTCGCCCCGTGCGTCAGGTGGCCGCCTTGGTCGAGGCTCATGCCCAAAAGCGTGTCGCCCGGTTTTGCCAGAGCCAGGTAGACGGCGGCATTGGCCTGGGAGCCGGAGTGCGGCTGCACGTTAGCGTAGTCCGCGCCGAAGAGCCGCTTGGCACGCTCGATGGCGAGCTGCTCGGCGACATCCACGTACTCGCAACCGCCGTAATAGCGTTTGGCGGGGTAGCCTTCGGCGTATTTGTTGGTCAGGGCGCTGCCCTGAGCCTCGAGAACGCGAGGGCTGGCGTAATTCTCGGAGGCGATGAGCTCGATGTGCTCCTCCTGGCGACATTGCTCGCGCTCGATCGCCTCGGCGAGCTCCGGGTCAAACCCGGCAATGGTCATCTCATTGGAGAACATGTGATCCCCCTTGATCCTGCGTAACAGCGAGTTGGAATCTTGAGCAGCCTTACCGAGGCCGACGCTTGCCACGGCTGGATCGTGGCGTGTTCGCCAGCCCGCTCGGTGGGGCAGACAATGTGCTGTGAACCGCGACGACGGCCTATCAAGCGCCGCGACCTGCGATCGCGTCGGCGCCGCTCGCGAGCCTCATAGGATAGATGATTCATCCTCGCGATGCATGCTGACGGCGGTTGCCCGGTGCCAGGCGGTGAGCTGTGCGCGCATGCGCCGCACGTGCTCGCCCTCCCAATACAGACGCGTGCAGTACGGGCATCTTTTGAAAGGTCCGCGGCTGCCCGGTGGGGCGTCGTGCCCCGGGTCATTGCGTACCGGCTCATTGCAGAGCAGGCAACGGCTGAAGGGTGAATGCAGCCAATCTATGGACATGAGCCTTGCGAGCTCGACGGCCTGCCCGGCCGGGCGCACCGCACGAAGCCGGATGACACGCTCGGCAGCGCCGCGATGTTCCAGCAGCTTACGATCACGAGTGAGTAGATAGCGCCGCTCGGCCAGGGCGGCAGTGAGCAGGCGCCTATCGCTCGTGCGTTCCCCGGCCAGGCTGGCGTCATAGCCGGCCGCGCGCAGCCAGCGGCACAGTCGTATGAGCATTCGATCGCAGAGAAAGCGCACACCCGCGGGCGAGCCGATCGCCGAGTGTTCCAACGGCATCGCTCGCGGCGTGTTGCCCGACGGGGATGTTGCCGCTGACCGGGCCGAGTAACGCCGGGTCGCCATACCCGCTACCATGCAGAGGTTGACTGAGCGATTCAATTTACGGGCAGTTTGCCATAAGCCGGATCGCATTGTCCGCCTTTACGGAGGTCACTCCTATGGTTGGGGCAAGCCGTGACAGATCGCAACCTCGCCTGTGGGTCGGCTGGCGCGAATGGATTGCCCTGCCCGGGCTAGGCGTAGAGCGCATCAAGGCCAAGGTGGACACTGGAGCGGCGACCTCCGCGCTGCACGCCATTCATCTGCGCCGTTACCGGGAAAATGGGATGGATCGGGTCGCTTTCGAGGTCCATCCGATCCAGCGGCGCACCGACACGACGGTATGCTGCAAAGCCGACGTCGTCGGTGAGCGAGTCGTGACCAGTTCGACCGGGCATCGCGAGCGCCGCCTCGTGATCCGCACCGCAGTGCTTATCGCGGGTCGGCGGTGGTCGATTAAACTCACCCTGACCAATCGCGATACTATGGGTTTTCGTATGCTGCTTGGTCGCCGGGCCATGAGAGGGCGGTTGCTGGTCGACCCGGGCGCGTCCTATCTGGCCGGCGCGGCGGACAGCGGCTTTGCCCGCGCCGCGGCGCAGCGGCGCTCCCGGTGAGCACCACCACAGGCAATCGGTGCCAAGGAATTATGAACATCATCGTGCTCTCGCGAAGCAGCAAGCTTTACTCCACAAGACGTATCGTGGAGGCCGCCCGCGCACGCGGGCATAGCATCCGGGTGATCGATCCCCTGCGGTGCTACGTCAAGGTGAGCGCGCACCGCCCGGAGGTTCATTACCGGGGCGAGATCCTGAAATCGGTGGACGCGGTCATTCCGCGTATCGGTGCCTCCGTGACCTTTTACGGCACGGCGGTGCTCAGACAATTCGAGATGATGGGGGTCTTTCCGCTCAACGAATCGGTGGCCATCACCCGCTCCCGAGACAAGCTGCGCTCGCTGCAGCTTCTGGCGAGGCGGGGTATCGGTCTGCCGGTCACCGGCTTTGCCTATTCGCCGGACGACAACGAGGATCTGATCAGCCTGGTCGGGGGCGCGCCGTTGGTCATCAAATTGCTCGAGGGCACGCAGGGCATGGGGGTCGTGTTGGCGGAAACCAACAAGGCGGCTGAAAGCGTGATCGATGCTTTTCACGGGCTCCACGCTTATTTCCTGACTCAAGAGTTCATCCAGGAAGCCGGCGGCTCCGATATCCGCTGCTTCGTGGTGGGCGATAAAATTGTGGCTTCGATGATGCGCCAGGCCAAGGAGGGCGAGTTTCGCTCCAATGTCCACCGTGGCGGGCAGACCTCGAGCGTGCGCATCACGCCAGAGGAGCGCTCGAGCGCGGTGCGCGCGGCGAAGATCATGGGGCTCAACGTCGCGGGTGTCGACATCATGCGCTCCAACCATGGCTCCGTTGTGCTGGAAGTGAACTCTTCGCCGGGCTTGGAGGGCATCGAGCAGGCGACCGGCAAGGACATCGCGGGCGCCATGATCCAGTTCATCGAGAAAAATGGTCGCGCCGGCAAGACGCGCACCCGCGGACGCGGCTGAGTCTGGGCGGGCGCCCGCGTGGTTTTTCCTCCCCTGGCGCGTTATGCTGCCGTCTCGGTCCGCTCGAGTCGCTTGGATCGTGGGGGCATAGTGGCGGCACGCCTGCCGCCGAGCCGTCAACCGAGCACGTGACGGTGTTGGCGTCGGCCTGGGAACCCATCCTTTCGAGGCACAATGGCACAGTACATCTTTACCATGAACCGGGTGGGGAAGGTGGTCCCCCCGAAGCGGCAAATTCTCAGCAACATCTCGCTTTCTTTCTTTCCCGGCGCGAAAATCGGCGTGCTGGGACTGAACGGCGCCGGCAAATCCACGCTGCTGCGTATCATGGCCGGTGTCGAGCGCGATTTCGAAGGCGAGGCGCGAGCGCAACCGGGAACCAAAATCGGTTTCCTGCCCCAGGAGCCGGAGCTCGACGCGAGCAAGGACGTGCGCGGTAACGTCGAGGACGGCGTGGCTGAGGTCAAGGCCCTGCTCGACCGCTTCAATGAGGTCAGCGCCCAGTTCGCGGAGGCGGATGCCGACTTCGATGCACTAATGGCCGAACAGGCGCGCTTGCAGGACCAGATCGAGGCCGCCGGGGCCTGGGATCTGGAGCGCAAGCTCGAGCAGGCGGCCGATGCGTTGCGGCTGCCGGCGTGGGAGGCCGAGATCAGCAGTCTCTCAGGCGGCGAGCGGCGCCGCGTGGCGCTCTGCCAGCTGTTGCTCGCGAACCCGGACATGTTATTGCTCGACGAGCCGACCAACCATCTCGACGCCGAATCGGTCGCTTGGCTCGAGCGCTATCTCGCCGAATATCCGGGCACGGTGGTTGCCGTAACGCACGACCGCTACTTTCTCGACAACGTGGCCGGTTGGATCCTGGAGCTCGATCGCGGCCATGGCATTCCGTGGAAAGGCAATTATTCTTCCTGGTTGGTGCAAAAGGACGAGCGCCTGGCGCAGGAGGCGCGCGCGGAGGCGGCGCATCGCAAGACGATCCAGCATGAATTGGAGTGGGTGCGCAGCAACCCCAAAGGGCGTCAGGCCAAGAGCAAGGCGCGCCTGCGGCAGTTCGACGAGTTGCAGTCGCGGGAGTTTCAGCAGCGCAACGAAACCAACGAGATCTATATACCGCCGGGCCAACGGCTGGGCGAGCTGGTAATCGAGGTCGATCACCTCGTTAAGGGTTACGGCGAGCGACTGCTCATCGATGATCTGAGTTTCAAAGTCCCCCCCGGCGCTATCGTCGGCATTATCGGCGCCAACGGAGCCGGCAAGACCACTTTGTTCCGGATTCTAACCGGCCAGGAGCAGCCGGATTCGGGCACGGTCCGGCTTGGAGAGACGGTCGAGCTGGCCTATGTCGATCAAAGCCGTGACCGGCTCGACGATCAGAAGACCGTCTGGGAGGAAATCTCGCAGGGACAGGATCTTATCGAGATTCAGCGCTACACGGTTCCCTCGCGCGCCTACGTGGCGCGTTTCAATTTCAAGGGCGCCGATCAGCAAAAGCGCGTCGGCGAGCTCTCCGGCGGTGAGCGCAATCGAGTGCATCTGGCCGCGCTGCTCAAGCGCGGGGGCAATGTCCTGCTGCTCGACGAGCCCACTAACGATTTGGACGTGGAGACGCTGCGCGCGTTGGAGGAGGCACTTTTGGCCTTTCCCGGCTGCGCCCTGGTGATCTCGCACGATCGCTGGTTTCTCGACCGCATCGCGACCCATATCCTCGCTTTCGAGGGCGATAGCCGCGTGGAGTGGTTCGAAGGCAACTACGCCGACTACGAGTGGGATCGAAAGCGGCGGTTGGGTGACGAGGCCATCAACCCGCACCGGATCAAATACCGGCGGCTCGCCGATTGATCGATGCCTTCCCTCTTGCACGGCGTGGCGCTCGCTGTCTGCAATCGGTTAGCGCAGACCGTCAGCTCGGGTGACACGCCGTGTCGGATTCTTGAACACTTTTCGTCCTCCGCTTTCAAGCGTTTTTTTAACTAGCTGAATTAACGCGGGATTATCGGCAATTCTGATGTTGGCATGTATGATGCAACGGATTGGTTGAAGTGTCGCTTCGTGCCCTTTGAGGCGGGTTGGCGGCAAAACATCAATCAAAAGCCGCGATTCAGGCACCGTTCGGTGGCATGCGCGAGGCGGCGCGGGGAGACAACGGGAGTGGCATCATGAATGCAAAGGTGGGCTGCATCTATCCGTTGAGTCTTACTCGTCTGCTCCAGGACAATCGGCGCTATCGGGGGACCAAGGCCGTCAGCGACGGGAACCGAGCGGACGGCTTCCGCCCGGCCTTTCTCGATTCTGATACTAATAAGGTGTACCTCTCCCGCCGGGCCGACGGCCGCTTGGCGGCGGTTCATTGTCTCGAAGGGCTGCCGGCGGAACTCATCCTGAGTCGCGACAAGGCAGGCCGCGTGATGGAGACCAAGCCCGGGCTCATCGCCGGCTTTTCCCGCGCGGATCACTTCTACAGCCGCGAGGAGGCGCTGGAGCTGTTACAGCAGCGCTAGCCCCGCCAGGCCTCGGGCGCGATGCGCCAGGACCAGGCGGGAGGCACCCGACGGTGTTAAGCTCGTGTAACACCGGGCATCGAGGTTGGCCGCCAGCAGATTTGAGGGGATGGGGCGGCCGTTGTTTTCCATCAGCGGGCACGCATTCCGGGGGCTCATCGTGAACGCAGCGACCGATCGCACGGCGATTCTGCTGATACACAGTGCGGATCAGCACGGGCTCGTGGCGGCCATCAGCGATTTCATTGCCCGCAACGAGGGAAACATCGTTTACCTCGATCAGCACGTGGACGAGCGGCGAGGCGTTTTTTTCATGCGCATCGAGTGGGAGCTCGCGCGCTTTCGCCTCGCCGCCGATGCAATCGGCGAGGCGTTCGACGAGGCGATCGGGCGCCGCTTCGCAATGCACTGGAGACTCTACTTCTCGGATGATGTGCCGCGTATCGCCATCATGGTCTCGCGGCTGCCTCATTGCCTCTACGATTTGCTCTCGCGCTGGCAATCCGGCGAGTGGCGCGTGGAGATCCCCATGCTGCTCAGTAATCACGAGGACCTGCGGGGCGTCGCCGAGCAGTTCGGTCTGCCCTATCACGTCTATTCGATTACGGCGCAGAACAAAGCGCACCAGGAGCGCAAGATCCTCGATCTATTGCACGCGCAACGCATCGAGCTCGTCGTGCTCGCGCGCTACATGCAGATCCTAGGTCCGCAGTTCGTCGCCCGTTACCCGAATCAGATCATCAATATCCACCACTCTTTCCTGCCCGCTTTTCCCGGTGCGCGGCCCTATCACAGCGCGCATGCCAGGGGAGTCAAGATCATCGGCGCCACCAGCCATTACGCCACGCCGGAGCTCGATGCCGGTCCGATCATCGCGCAGGATGTGGTGCCGATAACCCACCGTGATCCCGTAGAGGAGTTGATACGCAAGGGGCGGGATCTCGAGAAAGTGGTCTTGGCTCGCGCGGTTTGGGCGCATATACAGCGCAAGGTGCTCTGCTACGAAAACCGTACGGTGATTTTCGATTAGCAAGTTTACCGCCGCCTGCGCGAGCGGATTGCGCGTCCGCCGGGCACGTTTTTTCGCCCGGCGTTAGGCCGGGGCAACGCTCCGTCTCGCAAGGCACGCGGATTTCTACGCTGCTCGCGGGCTATTCGGCGGTCGGACGCGTGCATTGCGGATTGCGCCCATCGAACTGAGCGCGCTCGTAGAGGTTCATTGCCCTAGGCAGATGCTCGCGCAGCTCATCGATGCGCGTTGCGTGAGAAGGGTGAGTGGAGAGAAACTGCGGCGGCTGTTTGCCGCCCGCCTTGCTCATGTTCTGCCACAGTTCGATGCTTTGCCGCGGATCAAATCCGGCCTTTGCCATCAGCTCCTCGCCGATTTCATCGGCTTCGCTTTCCTGCGTGCGGCTGAACGGCAGAATTATTCCAACCTGCGCGCCCAGACCGAGCAGCGCCAGGCCTTGTTGCTTCATGAAGCCTCCGCCGGCCCCCGCGAAAATCGAGACCAGGTCGAGACCGGTTTGCGTGGCAAAGGACGTGGATAGTCTTTCATTGGCATGACCGGCCATTACATGGCCGATTTCGTGGCCGATGACCGCGGCGAGCTGTGCCGGGGTCTTGGCCACGCCGAGCAGGCCGCGGTAGACGCCGATCTTGCCCCCCGGCAACGCAAAGGCGTTGACCTGGTTGTCGCGAAACACCGTGACCTCCCAGCTGGTCTTGCCGTATTCACCGGGCAAGACTTGGGTGATCGCATCGGCGACGCAATGCACGTAGCGCGTTACCTCGGTGTCATCGAGGGTGGGCTGTTTCTGTTTCATTTCCTGATAGGCCTTGACGCCCATCGATTGCACCTGATTCTCCGGGAACAGCTTGAGCTGGCTGCGACCGGTGGGTGAGGTGGTGCAAGCCCCCAGCCAGAGACTTGAGAGCGTTACGATCACGCATGCGCTACGAATTGCGATCGTCATATTGTTCACCTCCGCGGCCGGCGGCATCAGTTGCCCTTCCCTTAGTGTGTTCATTGTGAATTGGCATTAGTGCGCACACCAGCGACACCATTGCGGCACGGCGCTTCCGCCGGGTTGCGCGAGTGCCGTAAGCGCCAGGGCCAATGGTCGATCGCGCCGGTCCCGCGGGCCTCGGCTACGCCGATCGGTTCACGTAAGCGGCGAACTCCGCGGCCGGCATGGCCGTCGCGAACGAGGCCCCCTGGCCGAAATCGCATCGGTGGCGGCGCAGATACTCGAGTTGCTCCCGGGTTTCGATGCCTTCGGCCAGCACCTGCATATTCAGGCTGTGCCCGAGTTCGATGACGGCAAGGGTAATGGCCGCGTCGCAGCGACTGGTCGTGAGCTCGTCGACGAGGGAGCGGTCGATTTTGAGCATTTGTACCGGAAAACGCTTCAGGTAATTCAGCGCCGAGTAGCCGGCGCCGAAATCGTCGATCGCGAGCTTCACGCCCAGCTCCTTGAGCTCGGCGACGATGCTCGCCGCCAGCGCCGGGTCTTCCATGGCGAGCGATTCCGTGATCTCGAGCTCGAGGCAGGCGGGGTCAATCGCGGCCTCCTGCAGGACCTGTGCGACGATCGAGGCGAATTCCGGGTAGCGGAACTGCACGGCGGAAAGGTTCACGGCAATGCGCTCGATCGGCAGCTCGTCCCGCTGCCACGTCTTGAGCTGTCGACACACCTCCCGAAGGCCCCACTCGCCGAGTTGCACGATGGCGCCGCTCTCCTCGGCCATGGGGATGAAGCGACTCGGATAGAGCAGGCCGTACTTCGGATGGCGCCAGCGGATCAGTGCCTCGCAACCGATCACGCGACCTGTTGCCAGCTCGATCTGCGGTTGGTAGTGGAACAAAAACTCCTGGTGCGCCAGAGCCCGACTCAAGTCGTGCTCGAGCGCGCAGCGTACCCGCATTTCCTCTTCCATGCCGCGAACGAAGAAGCGGTAGGTGTTGCGTCCTTCCGCCTTCGCGCGGGTGAGCGCAAGCCCCGCGTTGTGGGTGAGATCTTCGGAATTGGTGCCGTTCTGCGGGTACAAGGCGATACCGATACTGGCGCTGACATTGAGCTCGCGCCCACCGGCCAGGGTAAGTGTCGGTCCGATCGCCTCGAGCACGCGTTGAGCGCGCAAGGCGGACTGCTCGGTCTGGTGCAGGACCGTCTGTATGAGGGCGAATTTGTTGCCGCCGATCCGGGCGAGGGTGTCCCCGCGGTGCACCGTTGCGCCAAGACGCTGTGCGATGCCGCGCAACACCTCGTCACCCTGAACGTGACCGAGTCCCTCGTTGATGAGCTTGAAGTTGTCCAGATCGATGATGTGCAAAGCGGCCTGCTGTCCCCGCCACTTTGCGGCAGCGAGGACCTGGTCGAGTCGTTCACGGAAAAGCATTCGATTCGGCAACGCGGTGAGCGGGTCGTAGTTGGCCACATAGCCGAGGTAGGCATCCGCCGCCTTGCGCGCGCGGACATCCCGCATCACACCCAGCAACGAGTGGGAGTGCTGAGCATCCGTATCCCTCATGGGCCCGAAGACGGCTTCGACAGTAATGTCTTGGCCGCTTGCGCTGTAAAGGCACAGCTCGTTTCGCCAATGCCCATCGCGCATGACCCCGGCGGCAATGGCTTCCAGCAGAAATTCCGCTTGCTCCGGGTGCAGCAGCAGGCGTAACGGACTGCCCTTGAGCTCGTTGGCATCGCGGCCGAGCAGCGCTGAGGCGGAGCGGTTGCATTCCAGAATTTGAAACCCCTGATCGACGATGACGACGGCGTCGACCATGCTGTCGAGGAGCCCGGCATGGTTCCAGGCGTTTTCCTCGCATTGCCTGATCGCCGTGATATCGGTCCATACCCCCAATGCGCCACCATCCTCGTCGCGGTGTTCGTGGACGTGAAGCCAGCATCCGTGAGCGAGTTGGTGCTCGCGGATTAGATCGGCCAGTTGCCGCCGCGGCGCACGGCTGGCGGTTTCCTCCGGCGCCGGCTCTCGACTGCTGATTTCACTCAGAAGTGGTTCGAGTGCCGTAAGGGCGGCACGTGGAATTGTCGGTAGCGCTGTCGCGGCATCCCCATTGAACAGCCGCCGCGCGCTGCGATTGCAATAGATGAGTCGATCTTCGGCATCAAAATACGTCACCGCCTCGGGCAGGACATCGACGAGCTTCTCTAAAGCATGATTGTGTTCGGGAAATGATTGTTGGGGCGGAATCGTCACGAACGATGATAGAGGTGCAGGCGGGTCGCGTGGCGAATAGCGACGCCAAAACCATAGCGAGACGGCCAGCGTTGCGGCGACGCAGAGCTCGAGCGCGGCAAATGCCAGCGGGTGCTTGCCGGCGACCGTGAGCTCCCAGAAACCGTGGCCAGTCAACGCCCCAATTGCAACCGCAACGGCAATTACACCAAGGAGGCGGAACGGGATGTTCATCGGTCATCCGCTGTAAGCTACGAAGTTGTGCTCGCCCGCCACGGCCCCGGGCTAGCTCCTGCCTTGGCCTCCGTGCCTTCCAGCGCCTTGCCGGTTCAGCAATCATCCAATTGTAGCGACCCCGGAGCGGCGAAGCATCCCCGATCGTGCATCCAGACCTGGCGGCAGGCCGGTTCGACAACGAGGGCGGAAGGCGTTTCCGCGCCCGTGTTGTTCGCGCTCGACAAAAGTCCGCGGGCCGGGCGAAGTCGCACGCTCGCCTTCCCTGGCGAGGTGTTTGGACGCGGCGCCGGCGCCTCAGCCGCGCCTTCGTCTTGCGCCGAGGCCGAGCAAACCGAGAAGCCCGAGGCCCAGAAGCGCTACGCTGCTCGGTTCGGGTACGCTCGTGGTGGTGTTGGCGCCCTTGATCTGGAAGGCAAGGTTGGAGTTCCTGGGCTGCGTCGATCCCCACCCCAGGGCCACGTTACCGGTCAGCGTGAACCCGCTTGCCAGGTTGCCGACATCCGTAATGGCAAGCCATTCCACCAGGCGATCGGGGTCGCTCGCATCCGTGTTGTAGACGCTGGAGAAAGAGCCGAGCGCCATGCTGTCCAGCATGAGGCTGTCGAACACGACGCTGGAGTCGGCAGCCGGCGTCGCGGTGCGGATGAGCAGCGAGTTGAACCCGGTGAGCGGGTCGAATGCCGAGAAGCCTACGGCGTCGCCGCCGACGGTCCAAGTGGCCGTTGTACCGTCCCAGTCAAGGCGAAAGGCCTCGCTGACGCCGTTCGACCAGGCGTGCTCGCCACTCGAGAAGTCGGAGGACGACGACGTGTTCTTGCCCACGTCGATCTCGAAGGTCGATGCCCCGCCGATGCGGCCTTCGGCGACGAAGTCAAGAATGGTGAAACCGTCGACCGCGAAATCACTCGCATTGGCATCGGTATCGGCGTTGAACTCGGTCACGCTTCCCGCCTGTGCCGAAAATGCCGTGCCCAACGCGAGAACGGCCGTCAATGCAGCCGCTGTTCTAATCGTTGTGTGTCGCATGATTCCCCCTGTGCTTTATGGTTAGGTTCGCAGGGGTAGGCTGTAGCAATTTTCGTGCTAGGACTCGGAAGGTGTTGATACGCAATGGTTCACATATTGGAACGCATCATGGGAACTGTATCACTGTAAAACCGGGCGACAGGAGGGGCGGGGGAGGCTTCCGGCATCTTCTCGCGAAGCGCGTCGCGGCGCCGCGTGGCTCGCCAAATTCCGGCGGCTTTATCGAGACTCGGAATCCCGGCTGTCTTTATACATCAGAGCCGTGATCTGCTCGGATAACAGACCGATCAGAAACACGATGACCGAGGCGCTGAAAAGCAGTGCGCTCATGTTCGTGAATCGGCCCCCGATGGCGTATGTGTAGGCATAGTTTCCCAGCCCCAGCAGGAAGAACAGCACACTCGCCGGTGCGAACAGCTTGAGCGGCGAATACAGGGTGGCGACCTTGAGAATGATCAACAGGAAACGGGCACCGTCGCGTAACGGACGAATGTGGCTGCCATGGCCGTTGCGCTTGCGGGTTTCGATCGGGACGTAGGCCACGCTGTAGCCGGCGCGGAAAAAGGCCATGGTGATCGTGGTCGGATAGGAGAAGCCGTTGGGCAGCAGGTAGAGAAACTCGCGAAACTTGGCGGCGCGGACGGCTCGGAAGCCGGACGTGAGATCCTCGATACGATGGCCCACCAGCAGGCTCGCCAGGGCATTGTAGAAACGATTCGCGAGCGATCGCCCGACGCTTGCCTGAGAGGCGTGATTGCGGGCGCCAACGACCATGTCGTAGCCTTCATCAAGCTTGGCGAGCAGCATTTCGATATCCTCGGGCTGGTGCTGACCGTCGGCGTCCATGGAAACGATGATGTCGCTTTTTACCGCCCGGGCTCCGGTTTTGATCGCGGCGCCATTGCCCATGCTGTAAGGATGGCGGATTAGGCTGGCCTCGTGCTCGCGCGCGAGGCGGGCCGTGGCATCGGTCGATCCGTCATCGATCAGCAGAATTTCGGTGTCCGGATAAGCCGCCCTCAGCTTTTTGAGGAGTCCGGGCAGGGCCCCCGCTTCGTCCTTGGCGGGCAGAATGATGCCCAACGCCGAGGCTCGGCGGAGCGGACTCGGTTTGCCGCGCAGCGCAATGCTCATGGCAACCAAATATATTCGCGTTGAAGGCTTTGGTCTGCCAACGATTGCACAGATGCGCCATCGCATCGCCCGCCGCACGATCGATACGCCTCGCGGTGACGGGTCAGGTGTTGCCGCCGTCGGAGGAAACCTGCTCGCGCCGCTGACCGAGCTCCTCGCGGATCTGGTTTCGCAAATGACTCATCTCCTGGGCGTAATATCGCGTATGACGCAACCAGGCACGGTGCAGCATACCCATTCCGAATGCGCCGTTTACCCGTCGGCTCGGCCGCGGGGCCCGGTCTAGCAGAGCGAGAGCGAATTCCAGGTGCCCCTTGGTCGCGAGCAGCGCCGCATTTTTCAGGATGCCGTCGTATCGGGGGCGGGCCTTCAGCGCATCCAAAAAGTCCCGGTACGCGGCGCGGGGCCGTCCCTGCTCCAGGTGCAGCTCACCGCGTTGCTGCAACACCGTCTGCCGCCATCGGGGCGTGTTCCGGCTCGCCGGATTGGCCAATGCTGCGGTTAGCAGCTCCTGGAAGACCTCCGGCGCGACGGTAGGGCAATTCCCTTGCCGCAAAAAGGAAAGGGTTTTTTCTATTTGGTACCGGGCGACGGCATTTTTGACATCGACGGTGCGCAGGGTCTCTTTCAGGGCCTGAATTTCCGCAACCGTCACGCCGCCGGTGCGACAGTCCGCGCCGAACAGGGCAAGCCGGGTCATCAGGTGATCGGGGTTGCGGGCGAGCGAGCGCGACAATAGACGCCGTGCCTCCATGACATTGCCGGTCTCCAGCCAAAGACTGGCGAGGTGGTTTTGGGCGCGCGCGGATTGCGGATTTTCCCGCGCCCAGGACAGCGCTTGGCGAAAAGGCGCGCCCCAGAGCTCGGCGCGCAGTCCGGTTTCGATGCTCAGAAGGCAAAGCAGGGCGAGCGAAACGCCGGCCCGCGTTCGCGCCCCTCCCCAGCGCCCCATTACCAGGCACCATGCGAGGGGCAAGGGCATGAGCATGGCCGGCAGGTAGTTGCGATGCTCGAAATAGAGCTCCAGTTGCAAAAAGCTCGACTCGAGCAGATGGCCGGCGAAAAAGAAGGCGATCGCGAGCGATACCGTCGGCGCTTTGCGCCGCAACCCGACGACCAAGCCGAGCAAGCCCGCGAGCAGCAACAGGCTCCAAGCCGTGGCCGCGGGCGTGAAAAGCCCTTCGGAGACTACGATGGCATCGTTGAAAAGTCCCCCGGTGTAGGGACGCGGCAGCCACCACGCCGCCAGGTAATCGACCAGAATACGCGCTTCAGTGAGCACGCGTTGGCCGGGGGTGAACGCCCGGATACCCGCCTCGCCCCGCCAGAGCGCGGGTAGCGCGCTCGCCATGTAGGCAAGCAGGAGACCGATGGGGAGATAGATGAAGGCGCACTGCCAGAGCCGCCAGCCGCGTGTGGCGAACGGCGCCGCGGTGCGGCGGCCATCCAGCACCGTTTTCTCCAATACCGCAATGAACAGCGGCAGAAGGGCGCCGTTCTCCTTGGAAAGCGTCGCGAGCAGGCCGCCACCGACCACGGCGACGCTCATCCAGGCGTAGCCGCGCAGCAGATGCCCCCGCAACAGCCAGGCGCGGCCATGCAGATAGCCGAGCAAACCGGCCAGGACGAACGTGGCCGCGAGCATGGCCATGCGCTGCACGATATAGAGCGTCGTCGACACCAGTAAGGGATGTAGAAGCCACAGTGAGGCGGCGAGCACCGCGACCCACGCTGCCCGCGCGCCCCGGGCGCCGAGCGCGCGCGCCAGCTGCAGCGTCAGGGCCGAGAGCAGCGCGCCGTTGAGCAAATGAATCAGCACATTGGTGCGTTTGAACGGCGCCGCGGCGGTGGGCCAGGTGTTCGCGTCCAGCAGGAAACTCACGGCCGCGAGGGGGCGGCCGGTGGGACCCGCGAAACCGGAGGTCAGGTAATAGATGACTTCGTTCAGCGAATCGATCGTGCCCTGATCACCGAGCACCGCCAGGTTGCTCCAGTCATCGAACAGGAAAGTGCCGGATAGCCCCGGTCGGTACAGCAGCCACGCGCCGGCCAGGATGGCAAGCCATGCCAGTGCGGGTCGCAAGGTCGAATCCGCCCGCCACGCGAATCTCATGACGAGGCCGAGGCGCGAGGTAATGGGTGAGCGAAGCGTGCCTCATGGTCCGCGCGAAGCTCCCGCAAGACCTCATCCAGAAAGCCAAAGCGGTTCAGCTCTTCGAGTCGCTCTATGCTCTTACGCGCGCCCGTCCGGTCTCCGAGCGCGATCTGCAGCGTGATCAGGTTCTCCCAGAATTGGGCGTTGCTCGGGGTCAGCGCAACCGCGCGCTGCATCAACGCGTGTGCCTGGCGATAGTCGTGCGTGACATTGGCGGCGAAGTTCGCCTGCAGCGTCAGCACAATCGGGCGATTCGGATTCCGCCGGGTGACGAGGGCGAGCGTGCGCTCTAGCTGCCGATCGTCGAAATGGCACGCACGCTGCGATCGGCAATTGATCAAGGCGTAAAGCGCGGAGATGTCCTGGACGGCGAGCGGGCGCGTCGCGATGATATGTCTCATATCCCCCCACCATTGCGCATCGACCCCAAGCGCGTGCTTCGCGCTCAGAAAAATCAGCGCTTGGGCAGGCAATAGCCCGGCGTGCGGCAGGCGGGCGGCGTGCGCGAAGGCTTCCATGCCGCGGGCGAACAGCGGCGAAGACGCATCGGGTGCGAGCACGGTGAGGACCTGACCGAGCTCATAGTTGGCGCGTGGCGAATCGGGATGGCGAACCGCCTCGGTGGTGGCCAGGCGCAAGGGGTCGCTCCACGTGTTGGCACGCAGCAAGGTCAGGCAAGCGTACAACACTATCAGGGAGATCATGAATCCCAATCGGGCCGGGTGCAGGCCCGGTCGCGATGGCTCGCGCAGGATCAGTGCGCAGAGCGCGAGCAGGATGCCGATGCTCGGCATATAGTTGCGGTGCTCGTAGACCAGTTCGAGCGGCAGAATGCTCGATACCAGCAAATGCCCGCTGAGAAACCACAGCAGGCCGAGTGCGATCAACGGACGCCGCGGCCAGAGCCACAAGCCGACTCCGAGCAGGCCCGCCAACCCCAGCGCCGCCGGTAGCGTGGTGATCGGATGCAGCCAGCCCGTGGAGAGCGGGTAGGCGTCGTGATAAAGCGACAAAGCCTGGGGGCGGGGTGCCAGGATCCAGCCCAGATAGCTCCACATCGCCCGGCCTTCCGTCCACAGCCGTTGGCTGAGGTCGAACGGCCGATTGGCGTAAGCCCCCCCGGAGAGAATGCCGGGAAGCAGCCAGGCAAGACCGAGCAGCGCGGGAATGACGAGGACGATGACGAACAGCGCCAGCACCCGGCGATCGATCTGCGCGTGGCGCGTGCGCCCCCGAAACAGCAACGCCTCCAGCAGCACGGCGTATACCGGCAGCAGCGCCGCGCTCTCCTTGATGAGGAGTCCGAGCGCGCTGCCGCCGGCCAGTCCCAACCAGATCCGGGGCGTGCCGCCGGGCTGTCCGCGGCGCATGCGCTCGCGCCCGTTGAGATAGGCGATCAGCCCGGCGAGCATGAACAGCGCGGCGAGGCTTTCCATGCGCTGAATCACATAGAGCACTGCCGTGAGATTGATCGGGGCGAGCAGCCAGGCGGCGGTGACGAACCCCGCTACGGCATCCGGCCGGCCCCAGGGCAGCACGTCGGCCGTCTCGCCCGCTCCGGCAAGCCGTACGAGGCGGCGCAGCAGCAGGTAGACGAGCAGACCGTTGAGCAGGTGAATGCCGAGGTTGGTGAGCTTCATCGCCCCGGGATTCAGGCCGTAGACGCGCGCCTCGATCGCGAAGCTGAGCATGGCCAGCGGCCGGCCGGTCGGGCCGGAATCCATGGAGAACGCCGCCTTCCAAAGGGAAGCCGGCGAGAGCGGCCCGTGCGTCAGCGCCGGGTTATCGACCAGATTGGGGAAGTCATCGAGCGTGAAGCCGCCGGCGAGCCCTGGCCAGTAGACCGAAGCGGTGAGAACCAGCATGCTTGCCAGCACGGCGAGGCGGCAGAGCGGCGCGCGCGCCCAAACCCTGCCCATCCGTCTCAGCCTGCCGCGCGCCATCCCGCTCAGCGGCAGCTGACCGGCAGGTAGCGCCCGGCAATCGAGCCGGAGCGGCAGGTCCACGTGATCAGGTTGCCGGAGGCACTGGCTGCCGAGAGCAACAGGCTTTGCCCAGCGATGAGGGCGTTGGCGTGCTGGCCGTAGCGAATTTGAATCACGCCGGCGTTGATCTGCACCTGATCGACGTAGTTGCCGCTGATGCTCGCCGCCGTCGGCAGGGCCGCCGAGGCATTACCGGCCGGCAGACGGGAGTAGAGGCTGTAGAATTCCATCACCGCCGTCTTGGCCGATTCGGCTAGTCCGAGGCCCTCGGCGACCTGAGCGCGGATGGTGTAGTCCTGATACGCGGGGATGGCGATGGCGGCCAGAATGCCGATGATCGCGACCACGATCAGCAACTCGACCAGTGTAAACCCCCGGGTGATCGTGCGCATGGCTCGCCCGCCTTTTTTTTCGCTTTCATCGGATGCCTGCCACGCCGCGGATGGGCGTGGCGAATAAAAAAGAGCCCCGCCAATTGGGGGGCTCTTGCCGAACGTCAGGCCGTTGCTCCCGGATCGGGATCAGCGGCAGTTCGTGGGCACGTACTTGGAGTCGAGCGTGGTGCTCCGGCACGTCCACACCAGGCTGCCGCCCCCGCTGGTAATGGCCGAGAGCAGAAGCGTGTCGCCGCTGATGGTGGTGTTGGCGTCGTTGCCATAAGTCACCGTGGCAATGCCCTGTGTCGTGCCGACGTTGACGCCGGTCACATAGTTACCCCTGATGCTGGCGGCCTGCGCCAAGCCGGCGGAGGCATTGTTCGAGGGGAACGAGCCACGATTGTTGTAGAACTCCGACATGGCGGTCTTGGCGCCGTCGGCGAGGCTCAGGCCCTCGGAAACCTGGGCGCGGATGGTGTAGTCCTGATAGGCCGGGATGGCGATGGCGGCCAGGATGCCGATGATCGCGACCACGATCATCAGCTCGATCAGCGTGAAGCCCTGCTGGACCTTCTGCATAGTTAAAC
>NZ_JBXWZQ010000125.1:0-4605 GCF_059432795.1 Nitrococcus sp.
CCATTGCGGATATCGCATTGCCGAGGGCACGTGGGTCCATTCGCACCGCTCGGGGCGCCGACTTTCGTAGACAACCCCTGATTCGACACGCCGCAGCGCCGCCGCGAGCGCCTTGAGGCGTTTTTCCGGGACCTAGCCGGCGAGGTGGACAAGCTTGCCGCGCCCCGCCACGGCTTCAGCAAGCACGGCATAGGGGGCGCCAAGCACGATCGTCTGCGCTGCGGCGCGCAGAAATTCGTGGTGTTGCTCGCGTAGCCTCGCGATGTTCCGGCAAAGATCGCGGCGTTCCTCCTCCAGCGCTCCGGCGCGTTCGGCAAGCTCGCGGTGAACCTGCTCGGGGCGGTCGCGAAATTCCGCCGGCAGATCGAGAAGCCGGAATGAAGCGGCCCGCAGCACGTCATCCATGTGCTTCTCCCGACCTGAGAGCCCGGCGATGGTCACATGCACCGTGTCCTCGGAGCGCAGATAAACGTGCAACGCAAAAGGCTCCCCCTTCAAGGCTCGCTGCAGTCGCGCCAAGCTGCGACTCGGTAAGGTACCGATCCGCACGTCGAGAAAACGCAATCGGCTCTGCAAGAGCCCTAGATCGGCGTCCAGGTTTTGGTAATGCCGCAGCACCGCTTGCAGTTGTGAAAGCCGTTTGCCCTCTTGCGCGAGGTGACGCTGCTGCGCTTCATTGGCTGCGCACTCGCGCCAAATCGGCCGCAGCCGCTCTCGCAGCTGCCCCAGCTCGTCCGCCGTCACGACCCGCAGCGACTCAGGGCGCTCCGGCCAGCGCAGGCCGAGATAGCTCAGTGTCTTATCCAGGGTATGCCGCGCGGCGAGAAACGCCTTGCGATGCTCATTGGCCGGACGGTCGGGCAGATCAGCTGCGTCCTGCGCCGGCACGGGGTGGAAAACCCCTTCACTCGCCAGTTCCAGCGCCACGGCTTGGCCGTTCTCACGGAGCAGATAGCAGTTGACGTGGCGCATCGCCAGTGGCGTAAACATGCCTCCTCCTAGCCGGATTGCGCTTGTGCAGCGAGCACCGCTTCGCGGACATCCTCGGGCGGCAGCTCGAAACGCGCGCCCTTGACGATTCCCTGCAGCTGATTGAGCTGCTGCTCACGCAGCAAGAGGTAAGCCAAGATGCGGCCCAGACGGAATGGCTCATGGCGCAGCACATGGGCGGCCGCGCGGAGTTCGCGGCGCAATAGCGCCCGGTCGATTTCGCCGATCCCGGCGGCCTCGGGGAGCTGCGCCTTGAGCGGCTCGGGCAGCTGCGCCAACACCGCATCCACGCTCTCTTCGCGGGCCAGTGACGCAAGCAGCGTGCGGGTCAGATACTGACCGCGGGCTTCCAGCAGAAAATAAGCATGCGAGGGATTCAACCCGAGTGTGAAACGATAGCGCAGCAACCAGACCAGACTATGCCGATCCAAATGGGGACCCAAAAACCGCAGCAAGGCCGCCCGCTCACCGCGAGGTTGCCGATCGACCTCATCCATCAGGCCGCTGAGATAGCCGCGATCCAGCCCCGCCTCCGCATCGAAAAGTTCGCCCCCCTGCTCTTCGGCCAGCAGCGCCTGAGTGGCCATGTCGGCGTAGAACCCGCCTCGGAGATAGCGCAGCATCTCATCCACGCCTTCGCACTCGATAAGCTCTCGCGACGGCAGGCTCGCCATCGCTCCGAGGTCCAGCAGGTGACGCTCGATGCGCTCGGCCGTCCAACCACCGAGCTTGCCACGCACAATGACCTTGAAATTCACCAGATCGAAGCGCCGCGCCCAATGCCGTAACAGACTGCGGGCCGATCCAGTGACCCCGCGCAGCAGAGCCAGGGTTTCCTCCGCCAATCGCTTGGTCGCATACTGTTCCAATCGTCCTGGCCGCAGGGCCTCGGATGACTCCTCCAGCGGCAGCCCCGCCTCGGTCAGGGCGGAAGACGCACCGTCGAGGTTCTCTTCGGTCAACTCTCGCAGGCGGGGTTGCGATAACAGCCGCTTCGACAAGCCGGACGTGCGCGCGTGCAGATAGGCGTAGCGCCGTACCGCCGGCATAGGTCACGGGTTCTCCGTATCGAGCAGCCAGTCGAGCGTTTGCTGCAACGCCACACGGCGGTTGTGCTGCGCCTGTTCCGCAAGGTTTTGCAGTTGCTGATCGTGCTCCCGCTCTAGCTCGGCGACCTCTTGTTCGGCCTGCTCGTCGCTACGATCGAACTTGGATTGACGGAGTTCGGCCATGCGCCGTTCGAACCGGGATTCAGCATCATGCGCTTCCTGCCGCGCCTGCTCGATAATCCGATCACGCTCTCGTTCGGCGTTCTCGATCTGCGTCCGCGCGTGCTCTTCAGCATCGAGCAAGCGCTTGAGCGTGTCTTCCATGAAGCCCTCCGCTTATCCACTGCGCTCGCCGCAATCCGGTTGCGTTACCTGGCTTGCGCCAAGACCCGCTCCGGCCGACCCGGCCATACGAGATACCGCCAAGGGAGCTGATTCCGCCCCCCGATCCGGAAACCTTGCCGTATCAGCGGTCATCCCAATGTGTCTAGTGACCCTGCGCGCCTGGGGTAAGTTCACGGGATGCGCCGGCGGCCGACCCCTTCGAAACGCCGCGAAGTACGTGTGCACCGCCGCATCAGCGATGCCGGCACGCACGTGTCTGTACCGGCCAGCGCTTCGCGCCGCAGCGCCCCGCTCCTAGCGCAGGGCAGCGCAATCAAGCCTCGCGTTGGTATTCCTCGGCTTTTCTGCGTAGCCAACTGCTTAGAATGTCCGCCTTTCTGGCGATTTCTTCCAAACGCTCGCGCACCTCGCCCGAATCGGCGCGTAGCGCATTGTCCACGTCCTCATGGATGAAACTGGCCAGCCGACTGAGCCCATCGAGCGTGTGCGCGAACTCGTCGGTCATCGGTGGCATCTTTTCATCGATCTCTCGCAGCAGCGCTTCTTCCCTTTCGCGCTGTTCGGTGCGCTCCCATTCCGAGTTCATTCAATGCCTCCCGCGCATGTTCGTGCCCGGTGCGCTCACCACGGATTCCGGCGAGTTCCGGGCGCCACTTCCGAGTCGCTCCTGCCTTGAAGAGATCGGGTACCGCCAGTTAAGTTCCAAACCCTCCTCGCAGCGCCCGATTCACCTCCGGGGGCAGCGAGTGCGCCTGCCATTTGCACAGCGGCGTTACGCTTGCGACGGGAACTCGGGTTGCCGCCGCGGATCAAAAAGGCACCTGTTATCCAGCATAGAACGGCTGGAGGAAATCGACATGTCAGCCAGTTGGATCGTTGTAGCCGACGCTGCTCGCGCACGCGTCTTCGCACGGGAAAAAGCTGAAAACACGTTGCACGAGGCCACCAACCTCGTGCATGGAGAGAGCGCATTGCATGACGGGGATCTGCGTACCGGCGGCGAGGGTGGAACAATGAGCAATAGTTCCGGCAGCAGCTTTCGCCGCAGCGAGCCGCATGCGACGCCGCAAGAGACCAATGCGGAGCGGTTTGCCAAAGAGATCGCCGAGCATTTGAGACAAGGGCGGACACGGGAAGCGTTCAGCGACCTCGTCCTCATTGCCGAGCCCCGGTTCCTGGGCCGGTTACGTGCGAATATCGATGCGGAGACCGCAAAACGGGTTCAATTTACTGTCGATAAAAACCTCGTCGAGAGCTCGGTCGACAGGATCGAGCAGGAGCTTCGGAGCCACTCGAGCTGAATCGACCGGCTGGTCGTTATTGTAGACCCGGCGGCTGTTTCCCTTTGAACAAAGAGGTAAGCAATGAGTGACCGGCCCACTATGTCGAACGACCCTTTTCCGACGAGATTGTCAGAGCATCGCGACATGTTCCCGCGACTCGACCCGGTGGTGCATTCGCGAAACCAAAGTCGATGGAGTGGTCCGCTCGATGAAGTGGCGCTCTCGCGCTATGAGCGCGACGGTTTTCTCTGGTTCGGAGGCTTTTTCTCGCGGGAGCGTATTGACGTTTTCTTCGAGGAGCTCGCGGAAATGGCCACCGACAAGCGATTGATGGACTCGAATCAGGTCATCAAGGACCGGGACAGTGGTGAGCTGCGCTTTGTGTTCGGTATGCACGAGCTCTCCGAACGATATGACAAGCTTACCCGTGATCCGCGCATTCTCGGCATGGTGCGCCAGCTGCTGGGCGGGGATGTCTACATCCATCAATCGCGCATCAATGACAAGTTTGGATTTCAGGGCAGTGGATTCTATTGGCACTCGGATTTCGAAACCTGGCACGCCGAGGATGGAATGCCGCGCATGCGTGCCGTCAACGCCTCGCTGCTGTTGACCGACAACAACGAGTTCAACAGGCCGCTGATGCTCATCCCCGGCTCCCACCAGCATTTCGTTCCCTGCGTCGGTAAAACACCCCAGGACAACTGGAACCTGAGTCCGTGAAGCCGACTCGCGCTGCGCTGCAACAAGTTGTTCCATGCTTACCGACAGGCGCCCCATCGGGCCGGAACCGGGCATCTGGCCCAAATTCAGGCGCCGATTGCCGGCGCTCGACGCTCACTGAGGCCGCGATTGGCCATTGGGGTGGTCTCGGCACGCGCGAGCTGCTGCCGGCGACGTCCAGCATCAAGAGACCTCCCAGTGTGGCTCGCGCTCGC
>NZ_JBXWZQ010000126.1:0-8071 GCF_059432795.1 Nitrococcus sp.
CCGCAATTGCGGTGCCGGTGGAAGGAAAAACTTGCCAAGAGCACCGCCAGCGACAATCATTACTCCCGGCCGCCGCGATCTCACCTTGATTGACGCGCCACTCACATCCAGATTGTCGCGCTATACCCCAAAGGTATCCGCTCGTCCAGATCCACATTGCTGGACAAGGACCCGCTCTCAGCGTCCGATCCCTGCATGCCGCCCTCCTGAAATGACGGCGCGACAGAATTTTATTCGCAATCCGCTGTCAGCAAGCGGGTTCTTCAGCAACCTGCCAGGCCCAGGTGTTCCAGGCCTCTTGACCCGCGGCCAGATAGGGGCGGCGAACGCTGACGGCGGCGTGGGGTGCGCTACCCCCCCCGGCCGCGTTTTGGTGCGCCGGCGGGAACCGCTTCCGGGCGTATGTGTTTGCGCGCTGTGGCCAGTGTTGGCCGGGCGACGTTTCGACGCTGCCATATTCGCAAACCTTGATATGAGCCGAGTGTTCCAACAACTTTGCATCAATGGCAACGGGGCTGTTCGAGTTCGTTCGCCCGCAGTGTGACATCGCGCAGTGACATCGTGCAAACGCACCCCTGGAAAGGAGACGTCATGCCAGATCATCCCCAACCTTACTGGCCGCCGCTCATCGCCGGCATAGCGCTGGGCCTGGTTCTGCTGCTCACATTTGTCATCACCGGACACGGCCTCGGCGCAAGCGGCTTTTTCACGCGCGCCACGGCGGCACTCGGCGGCTGGCTGCTGCCCGAGGCCACGGCGGGCAACGCCTATCTCGGTGGGTACCTGAGAGCGGGCACGCCGCTGCTCGCCTGGATCACCTGGGAAGTGGTGGGCATGGCCATCGGCGCGCTGGCGGGTAGCCTGGCGGCGCGGCGGTTCCGGCTCGGCGTCGAGCGGGGTCCGCGCACAGGCGCAGGCATGCGGCTGGCGCTGGCGCTCGGCGGCGGGATTTTGACCGGCTTCGGCGCCCGCCTGGCGCGCGGCTGCACCTCCGGGCTTGGGCTCTCGGGCGGTGGAACGCTGGCGGTGGCCGGCTTCCTGTTCCTGATCGCTTTTTTTGTTGGCGGTTTCCTGTTCTCGATGCTGACGCGGAGGGTTTGGGAGTGATGGACCAGCCGCTCTACGACAATGGCGTGGCCGCCGGCCTGCTGGCCGGCGTGCTGTTCGGCTACATTCTCGAGGCTGCCGGCTTCGGCAGTCCGCGCAAGCTCACCGCGCAATTCCGGCTCAGCGACTGGGCGGTATTCAAGGTGATGTTCACCGCCGTCGTCGTCGCGGCCGCCGGGCTCTGGCTGCTGGAGGTCTTCGGCGTTTTCGGGTCGGACAAGGTTTACATTCCCACCACGTACTTCTGGGCCATCGCCCTCGGCGGGCTCTTGATCGGCGGCGGCTTCGCCATAGGCGGGTACTGTCCCGGCACGTCGGTGGCCGGCCTGATGTCAGGCCGCCTCGATGCACTCGTGTTCATGGTCGGGATGGTGATCGGCGTGGCGGGCTTCGCCTGGCTCTACGAGCCGCTCCAATCCTTCTATACCGCTGGCCAGGGTCCGAAAGGCCAGACGATGTCCGACCTGCTCGGGCTGCCGACGTGGGTCATCCTGGCGGCGCTGGTGGTAATCGGGGTGTTCGGCTTCGCGCTCGGCAACCGTCTGGAGCGGGTGTTCGGCGGCCCGATCGAGCCCGACGAGATCGATGAGCAGGCCGACCTGCAGGCCAGCGGCCAACTTGAGGCACGGACATGACCAAACATACGCCGGCGAGCCCGGGCCGGCGGTGTGTGCGGGCTTTGCCCCGTCCAGCCATCCAACCCAAATCCAGGAGTGAAGGCATGAGCAAACGCAAATCCCTGATCGCAATGCTGCCCGCGGTGGCGGTGGCCGCAGGTGCCGGCACGGCCGTGATCAGCCAACAGACCCAACTGCCACCCGTGGTCGCCGCAGCCCAGGCGCAGATGAACCCGTGCGGACCGTCCAATCCCTGTGGTGCCGTGAACCCGTGCGGTCCGGCGGCAGAGGCGGGCGACGCGGCCGCCGACAAGTCACCAGACTACGCGGCCAGCGCCGAAAGCCCGGCCGACAATCCCTTCGACGTGCCGGCCGGCTACACGCAGGCGGCCTACGGCGACGCCATGCCCGGCGTGGTCAAGAACTACCTGCGCGCCACACCATATGTGGGCACCGGGGGTGTGATCTCCGAGAACGGTTACGCCATCGTCAAGGCGCTCGGCTTCAAGACCGTGCTCACACTCAATACCGCCGAGGAAGGGGCTGACGCCGAGCGTGACCGTGCCAGCAATGTCGGGCTCAACTTTGTGCATGTGCCCGTCAGCGAACGCGCGCCGACAGCCGATCAGGTCGACCGCATCACCGAGGTGATCAACGATCCGGCCAACTACCCGATCCTGATGCACTGTCAGTCTTCCAACCGCGTGGGCGCGGCGTGGGCGCTCTATCGCGCGGCCAGTGGCGTGCCGGCCAAGATCGCAGTCCAGGAAGGCCGAACGGTGGGCCTCAAGCCGAGCCGCGAATGGAAGGTGCGCGAGATCCTGGACATGAAACCACTGCCCAAGCAGGGCTGAGGCATTCCACGTCCTGTGCGGCGCAGCAAGCCGGCCCCGGCTACCCTTTGGCCGGGTGCCACCAACAGGAACAGCGCACGTTGGCCGAGACGGTCCGCGCGAGCAACCGAGCAACGGAGGATAACCATGGCCCAGGCCACGGCATCGTCTGTCGCCGCGACTGATGGAGCCGCATCGCTGAGCGGCCGCCCAGTTGCCGAACTCGAAGCCATGCACGAAGCCGCCGAGCAGGTGATCCTCGCCGGCAGGGCGCTGGCGCAGTCGGGGGCGAGCGTCGTTTCCGCCCTGATGCCGGGCGCACAAAAGGTGGAGACCTGGGCGCACTACCCGTCACGCGACGTACTGGACCGGCAAACGGGTGTCCAGTTCTACTACCACGCTCATCCCGAAGACGAGCGGGGCGAGGGTGAGCACGGGCATTTTCACGTCTTTGTCTATCCCGACGGTGCGCCCCCCGTCAGCGCCGGAACGACAGGCATGGACGCGGGCGGGTCCAGGGATGGAGAAGCCGGAGGCGGGCATGCCCCCGCGGGGCGTGGCAATGGTCCGCGGCCGACGCACCTGATCGCGATTTCCGTGGACGCGCTTAGCCAGCCGATCGGCCTGTTCACGACCAACCGCTGGGTGACGGGCGAGACGTGGCTGCAAGCCAACGAGGTGATCCCGCTGGTGCGCGGGTTCACGCTCACACCGACCGCGCCCTTTGCCGAGACCCGGCAATGGCTGGCTGGCATGATGACCCTGTTCCGCCCGCATATCGAAGCATTGATTGCTGAACGCGACGCACGGATCGCGGCCTGGCGCGAGACGCACGCCGCCCGGGTGGATGTGTTCGAGGACCGCAGGCTCAACCGCGTGTCCACGGCCTCCATCGATCTGGCGGACCAGGTGATGGCGACCGAACAGGCGCTCGGGATTGCGGAGATCGCCTGAAAACGAAGGCCCGTGCCTCCGGTCTCGGGGTGTCGCCGGGTTTTTCAGCAGCCTGCTCTCATGTTCGCTGTCAAGAGTACGGGCGTGCATGATCGCTCCGCCAGCGTGCTCGGTATCGAAGAACGTGGTGCCTGCAGCAGGAGGCGGCACCCAACCCGCGAATGAGAGCTTGCTCAACCGTCGTCTTATGCCCCGCCTCCGACGGCAGGCACCTTGTGTGATCGCCGGATCAGGCTGTGGCCGACGCCTCCTGCACATGCCGGGCGATCGCCCAGATGAAGCCCACCATTTCGCGCGCAATCGCCGTCGTGACCACGGCTTTAGGCTTGCCGGACGCGGCCAGCGGCCGATACCGATTGCAGAGCCGCACTTGAGCCTTCCAGGCGATGTCACGCACAGGCTTGGGCAGCATCTCCAATCGGGCGTGCAGCTTGGGACTGACGCGCGCCGGCACGCGGTACGTCCATGCCCCTTCGATGAGGACGCGGCGCAGGTGCCGGCGCACTTCCCGCTCGAACGCCAACACACGCAGATCTTCGGCATCTGGCGGATCTGCGTTATTCTCCTCATCGCCCTCGCGTGCCAGAAGGCGATGCATGCGCATCACCTCCTCTTCGCTGAAATCCAGATAGTCAGGCATTATAGATCCAATGCCCCAAGCCGTTTCTGGCGCAGGCGACCTTTCCAAGGGCGGCGCGATCGATCACCTCGAAGATCTGTGGATGTGGCAGCGCGATGAGATCTTCGCGTTTCAACGGGCTCAGGCAACGACTGACGGTCTCGACGGTGAGACCCAAGTAATCGGCCAAATCCACCCGCGACATGGGTATGGCGACCTGCGTACCCCGCAATGAGCCTGCCTTGTGTTGGGTCTCCAGGCGCAAGACAAACGAGCTGACCCGTTCGATGGCATTCACGCTGGCGCGAAACCACACCCGTCGCGCGAAGCCGGCGCGCGCCGCCGGCTAGTGATCGACACGTCGCGTGCTAATTCCGCGCGCATGTCCTGAAAAGCGTCAGGTTCGGGCAAAATTCCGGAAGGCTTTCCGCACTCGTCGGTGCAGCCAGCCACCGGAGACACTCGTCGCCCGCTGCGCAGCGCAGACACCGCAGACGCGCTTCGCTGTAGGCGTCGCCACCTTGCAGCCGGACGAGCTTGCCCGGATCGACGCCAAGACGCTCCATCATGTCGTGCATGCGTCGCGCGCGTCGTTCAACGCGGTGGAACATCGGCATTGACATGGCTCATGCCTCCCTTGTCCCGCTTCGCTCGAAAGCTGGCTGAACAGTCGGCAATCGAGCGCGGTTCATGCATCGGTGAGAGAAACCACCCGGGCTCGGCAATGACATTGATCCAGGTCAAAATTGCGAAGGGCGCGGCGCACCAAGAACGCCCCGACCGCGATGGGTCTGCATCCAGCACGCGAGCAATTCACGCACGGCGGTTTGCGCGGTGCCCGCCCGATTTCCTATCCATCAATATAGGCGCCGATGCCGGATGGGCCGCGACAGCGCCCCGAAAGCCCTTCGGCAACCGGGCGGTTCATTGTCATGAGTAACGTCAAAGCACAGCGCGCAACGACGCCTCGATCTGCCCGCTGCACCATTCATCGCCGTAAGCCGCGTCGCTGCGGCCGCGCAGGTCCGCCTGCTCCGGACGCGCGCCGATCCGGTCCGAGAGGCCGGCAACACCGGGCGCCTTCGTCTCGAGCAGCGGCCTCAGAGGCAGAAGTTTTGCCGTCATCACACCCCACAGGATATGAACCACGAGGTCCGCGAGTCCCGGCGCATCCGTGCCGAGAAACCAGCCCGCTTGGGCCGACAGTCCATTCCGGCGGCCGTGCTCCTCGAAGATCTCCATCCACCTCGCCAGGCGCGGCCTGTAGGCGTCCCAGTGGTCCTGCGTCCACAATTGCGCGCCGTTGTAGCGTGTCATTTCGTAGAGCACGTCGTTGGCATCCGCGATGATCTTGGAGGTCAACGCCGCACGGGCCGGATCCTCCGGAATCAGCGTGTACTTGCCGCCCAGATAGATCAGAATGGCTTGCGTCTGCGCCAGCGACAAACCGGCAGCGTGATCCGTGAGAACCGGCGGAGCCATGTGCGGCACCACCTGACGGCCCGGCTCCTCGGCCATGAGGGCACTCAGGGCCTGCACGTCGGCCTCGGTCCACAAGGCGTCCACGTGCGCCAGAACGGCGCGCACGAATTCGCCGCGAAAAGGAACCGGCCAGTAATAGAGCGTGTACTCGGTCATCCGGACCTGTCCTTGAGCGCCGAGCCCGTTGGAGGCATCATCATCGAGGTCAGTCCAAATCGGCGATCCGCATTATACTGACTTCACAAGGGTGTGTCAGGGGTAACACGCCGACGCTTCGCACCACCACGACCCTTGCCGACGCATCAACGCATCGAGGCACAAGATCAGCCACACGCGGGCTCGCAACCCGGAGGTTCCGATTGATCCACGAGTGGTCCGATTTCGCCATTTAAGGGCGAGTATGGCCGCAACCGGGATTCAGATATCCAATTCGCTCCAATAGGTTCGAGGTCCGATGCCGCCGGTTTTGCTCGTAGCACTGTATTTGTCCGTCACGTTGGCACCGCTGATACTCGCCTGGATTGGCGCGCGTCCGGCGCGCCCGTTCTGGGACGAACTCGCGTCGGGAGCGGGGTTGCTGGCGTTTGCCATCATACTGGTGGAATTCGTGCTGTCGGGGCGCTTCAGAACCGCCTCCCGGCGCATCGGCATGGATGTGACCATGCGCTTTCATCAGTTGCTCGCGCGTTCGGCGCTCGTCCTCGCGCTGCTGCATCCCTTCCTCTACCAGTCCCCTTTGAACCCTCCGCGGCCCTGGGATCCGAGCCGGCACCTCACGCTGTCCTACGATATCGAGAGCCTGTGGACGGGCATTCTCGGCTGGGTGCTGCTGGTGGTCTTCGTGCTGGTGTCGATCGCGCGGGATCATGTTGGCTACCGCTACGAAACGTGGCGCCTGATGCATGGGATCGGCGCCGCGCTGATCGCCGGCCTTGTCCTGCACCACACGCTTGCGGCCGGCCGCTACAGTGCCGATCCGGTGCTCGCCAATACCTGGATCGGCCTGTTCGCCCTGGCAATGGCCTCGCTCGCTTACGTCTACGTGGTGCGGCCACTGCAGCAGCGGCAACGCCCCTGGCGCGTTACCCGCGTTCACCCCCTCGCGCTCAGGACGTGGGGGCTGACGATCCAGCCGGAAGGCCACGACGGGCTCGACTATCTCGCTGGCCAGTTCGTCTGGCTCAACGTCGGCAACAGCGTCTTCTCGCTGCGGGAAAACCCGTTCTCGATCGCCTCGGCGCCTCAATCGGGGCCGGGGCTGGAATTCATCATAAAGGAGTTGGGCGATTTCACGCACACGATCAGCGAGATCACGCCGGGCACGGTCGCCCATATCGACGGGCCGCATGGCAATCTGGTCGTCGCCGGACGTCGGGAACCAGGGATCGGGCTCATCGCCGGCGGTGTCGGCATCGCGCCGCTTCTCGGTATCCTGCGCCAGCTCCACCTGGAGGAAGACTGGCGGCAGACGCTGCTCGTTTACGGCAATCGCGCCGCAGAGCAAATCGTTGCGGGCGAGGAGCTTGAGCGGCTCTCACGCGAGCATGCGACGGAAGTGGTGCATGTGCTGTCCGAGCCGGCCGCCGAGTGGACGGGCGAGGTCGGCCTGGTCGACGCTGCCCTGCTGCGCCGGCATTTTCGGCCCGAGATGAGGGACTGGCTGTTCGTTCTGTGCGGGCCGGGGGCGATGATGGCGGGCATGGAGGATACCCTGATGGAGTTGGGGGTTCCCGCCCGGCAGATCCTGAGCGAAAGGTTCCAGTATGATTGAGTGGTTCTATCGCATGCCGTCGCACGGCCGGCTGCTGGTCACCTACAGGCTGTTGAATTGCGCCCTCGTGCTTGGGCTGCTGGCCTTCGCGCTTCGTTGAGGCTCGCCTAAGATGCCACTGCCAAAACGCCGCCGTCCAAGCCCTCCGGCGAGTGACCACATCCTGACTGCTGCCCCGTGCGAGGGGAATGCCGTGGCACTGGATACCGGGAGGGCCCATCGCGCGACGGCTCGTCCCGCCTCGCGATCGGCCCAAAGCAGTTGAGCAGGCCGCATCTTTTGGCCAGACTGTGCACCAGCGGCAATCGACTTGGGATTGCCGGCTTGTGTTTCCAGACCCCGACGGGTCGAAATCGTGCCGGGCGAGATGGGCGCGCCGCTCCGGGCCATCGAGGCACAAGTGGTCCGGCTCCGACATTTGCAGCCCGTTGCAGCACGCGCCCGAGCAAATGTCGGACTCTTCCGGACCACTTGTAACTCTATGAATTCAGTGGATTTTTTGAATTTGCCATTTGAAACCAAACCTGGCCGCAACCGGGACTCAAATGTTGAATTCGCTCCACCTAGCCCGCCCTATTCATCACGCCGTGGGCGCGAACCGGTGCGGCCGCCTGGGCGTGCGGCTTTTCGGCGTCTGTTTCACCGCGGCTGAGATGGGACATGGGGGACGCGTTGGGGGTTCAAAGGA
>NZ_JBXWZQ010000127.1:0-4281 GCF_059432795.1 Nitrococcus sp.
ATATCGACCGTTACATCGAGACCGGCAACTTCCAGTTCGGCAATGGCCGGTTCATCAAGCTGAGCGCCATCATCGAGCCATGGCTCGAAAAGCTCCTGAAAGAGACCCCACTCGCCGAGGACCAGAACGTCACCTGCCGCCGCAGCCAGCAGCGGTTGACCGCCACGGTCGCCGACTCCTGGCAGTTGCGCTGGTGGATCCTGTCCCTCGGCGCCGGTATCCGCATCACCGGACCGGCTCCACTGAAACGGGAGATCGAGAACCAGTTGCGCGAGGCGCTTGCGGGATATGGGGGTTGAAACCGGTTCACCGCAGTTCCAGCATGCGAACCCATGGTTCGCTTCCCTACGAGGTCGATTCGGTCCGAAGGGGAGCAGACCTGCCGCCGCCAGCCGCTTTTTCACGAAAAGAGCTGGTAAACTGGCGACCGGATACGTAGCAACGAATCTCATGCACATCGCGATGGCGTTCGAACCTTCGGATAGGGGCCTTGTGCGAGAAACCCGTTTCGGCCGAGATCTCGGATTTGATCCCTGGATACTCGACTGAGGGGATACTCGTGGCACGCAAAGCACAAGCAGAATGGTCCTGGTTCTACTCCGCGCCCATCGAAGACGTCGCGATCCGTCGCGGCGATCCCCTCGGAATGCGCGCGATCGCCGAGAAGCTTGCCGAGCAGCTCGCGCCGGGCTTGTCCAATGGGACCCGGGACGCTCGCTGGCTCACGATTCTCTCGTGGTGTCTCGAGCAGGGCTACGCGGCTTGGCACGCCTACGAGGATGATCGCAGTGATGGCCTCACCACCCGTGCCGCGACACGCGGTCTCTACGCTTGGATTCGGCCGCTCGAGGCGCTGTGGATCGCCCGCACCGTCGTCGCGACTGACGACGCCGGCAAGGGGCGGCAACTTCCCGGGGTTCAGTCGGTCAGGCGATGGGGGCGTGACCGTCGCCATGTCGAGCGGTTTGGCTTCTCCGAGGACTCATACACGCGGTATCGCTTCACGGGTAGCTATGGCTCGTACCGCGGCGCGCTGCGCTCGTTGCCGGGATTGACCAAAAACGGTGATGGTTGGCATCTCGGTCCGGCCGGGCGCGAGCTCGCGGCGATCGCCGCGAAGCATGTAGGCGAGCCGAAGAGCCATCGGCGTGGCAAGGGGCCACGCCCGGCGCCGGAGTCGTATTGGCTGAGCGAGTTCGCCTGGGAGTTCCCGGGCAGGACCAAGTTCTTGCCCACGCTCCTCGCCGAGCCCGGCAAGCTTCCGAGCGCCGAGCGCCGCGTGCTGCGGCGCGCGCTGTTCGAGCCGAAGGAGGATCGCGGCGAGGCTGACGCTGAGCGGCGCCTGGTCGTTGCGACCGTTGCTGGCGAATCGAGCGCCACTACGCGGGAGGGACTCTTTCGAGATATCGCCGGCGTCCTTGGGAACTCGGAGCCGGACCTGACGCTGCTGCCTGACTTCTGCGTCCTCGGTGACGCTGGTATCGCGGCCATGAACGCGGTGTGGCACGCGTTGAAACAACCGGGGCTCGATGGCGGTAGAGTCCGCCTCGGCGACGTGGTGTGCAATGCCGAGGTGAGCAGTGCGCTCGATGAGCTCGCCGCAGCCAGCGCACGGTGGTTGCGCGCAGGCGACCGGAGTGGCGACCGCTGGCGAGTGCCCGGGGCGCTCGCGTCAGCGATCACAGCGGCCGGACCGAAGCCCGACCGGCGATTACGCGCGCTGGAGCTGCACCATCGCAAATTCGGCGGCGGGCGCGCGTGGGTGCGCATCGAGAAGCAAGAGGTGACACCCCTGTCGCCCCTGCGTGGGGGACAGACTGGGCAGTACCGTTTTCGAGTCGCCGCCCTGTCGCGCCTAGCGGTGCAGTGCGGTGTCATCGACGAGATGCCTGCGCCGTACGGCGACTTCGACGACGATGATGAGGAGGCCGGCGAATGAACGCCGAGCGACTGCAGCCGGGGTGGGAGCCGCTCACCGCGGTGCAACGGCCACCAAGGTATCGGCTCGAGGCTGCACTGGTTACGACCTACGACCCGCCCGATCCGGGGGTCCTCATCGAGGACTATCTGCCGGCGTGGCTCGGGTTGGAGAACGGTTATTCCGAGGAGGCCGCGGATCGGGTGCGTTACTACAGCGAGCTCGAGTCCGAGCTGAACCGGATCAAGCAGCGAATCACGATCATTTCGAGCGCCGGGAGCGCACCTGCCGGCGTTGATGCGTGGATCTGGCGCTACATCCGCCGGCTCGAGGTGGGTGCTCAGAAGAGCGCCGTCCAGCACGCCAAGCTGTGGATGTTCCACTGGGTGGGCACTGCGGTCGAGGAGGGGGAACTGCTCGAGTTCGTGGTCTCGTCGGCGAATCTGACGCGGTCGGGACTGCGCCGGCAGATCCAGGCCGGGTGGCGCTGCAGGCTGCCGCTCGTGAGGGTGAGCGCCGCGACGCGCCTGTCGGCGTGGGGCGTATTGCCGGCGTTCCTCAAGGAGCTGGCGTCGTCGTGTGACGAGTCGATGGCGCGCTGGCACGAGCTGCTCGGCCGCTCCTACGCCCCCAACGATGTTTCGTTCATCGCCAGCGTTCCTGGCAGCCATCCACGGGCGACGCTTCGGAGGGCGTCGACCTGCTGGGGGCTGGCCGGCCTGGCGCGCCACTTCACGGGGAGCAAGGCTCGACTGGGCGTGATGGCCCCGTTCATCGGCACGTGGGACGAAGCCGCAGTGCGGGCGTGTTGCAAGGAGGTAGGCGTCGAGCCGGAGCGGCTGTCCGTTGCCTGGATCAGCGAGGGACACCTCTGGGCCCTGGACTGGAACCTGGACGAGTCGAGCGAGCGAGCTCTCACCGCAAGCGGCATCACCTGGCTGGCGGTTCCCGATCCAAACCGCGAAGGTGATTGGGAGAGCCCGTTCAGCGACGAGCAGCTCCCTGCGGACAGTCGCTGGAGCCACGCCAAGCTCTACGATCTCCGAGATGGCCAGCGGCGTGCGCTACTGGTCACGTCGGCCAACTTCAGCCGCTCCGCGTGGGGTGATCCGCAGAGTGGGTCGGTCCGTATCAAGAACTTCGAGCTGGGCGTGGTGTTCCCGTTCAGGGACGGGTTCTTGGGGTACCTGCAGGAGCTCTCCGGGGCGCGCAACGTAGGGGTGGTCAAGCCGATCGAGCCCTACGAGCTGCCTATCGCGTGGGTAACCGCCGAGTGGGATGGCGCGGTGATCTCGGTCGCTTGTCGGCTGCGCGACGAAGACCCGCTCCGGCCGCAGCTCGAGGTGCGCGCTGCCCGCGCTCCCGAGGCCGACACAATCGAAGTCGAGTGGACCGGCACTGGCCGCTGTGCGGCGTCAATTTCGTGGACCGGCGCGCGGGGGATCCCGCTGACGCTCCGCCTCGAGACAGCCGGCGGAGAGCAGCGCGACGTCCCCGTTGCCGACCTCCGGCCAGGGATTGATCGCGCCTTCGTAAACCCCGAGTTCGATGAGGCGAAGCTGCGCGAGATGGCGGACGCTCTGCTCGAGGAGCGCTACGGATACGTCGCGTCGAGCAATGGAAATGGTCCCGGCGGTGGCGGGGCTCCGAACGGGGACGACAACGTTGCGCCGACCAGCTATTCGGTTACCGCCTACGAGGATGCTCGGCGGCGGTTTAGGCTCATCGACAACTGGGCGCGAGAACTCGAGGCCGAGACCGAGGACGGCCGCCGACACATTCTCTCCGACGGCAATCGCATCGCCGCGCTCTGGGGCCGCCAGGCGGGAGACGCGAAACGATCCCCTGGCCTGCAGATCGCCGCGCGGATCGCCGTCGAGGAACTGCGCCGTCGAATCGAGGTGGGATGATGACGAAGCTCGACATCCATGCTGGCGCCTGGCGCTTTCTGCGGCAACACCGCGCCGATGACTATCGCGCGATCTACGAGCGCAAGACACCGGCAGCTCGGAAGCAGCTCGTGCCCGCAACCACGAGTCGGCAGTTCGCCACCGCTGCGGAGATCCTCGACCGCATGAACGCCGGTAACAAGGGCATTCTGCTCGCGGACGATGTCGGGGTCGGCAAGACCGCCGTCGCCGCGTTGATCGCGCTCGTGTTCGCAGGCAAGCAGAAGCGTGTGCGCATCCTGGCGCCCAACGACACGATGGTGCGGCGCTGGCGACAGGAGCTCGAGGCACACGCAGATCCGGTGGCGGCGTTCGCGAGTCACCTCGACCTGGAGCAAGTGTTGCGGAGGACGCGCCATCACGTCCAGCGACTTCGCGCCGGCAGTATCGCCGTGACAACCCACGGAAGAGCTG
>NZ_JBXWZQ010000128.1:0-10320 GCF_059432795.1 Nitrococcus sp.
GGGGTTATCTGTCAGCAGGTCGATCGTGATGCCTTTCGTGCCATCGATCGTTCAACGGCTCGGATGGGCCAGTTGTTACGCCTCACCTTGCTGACGAGCGAGAGGAGCCCGCGGCATGATTAGGACCACCCCTCCTGGCTGTCCGTGTGGTCGGCGGCGCGCCCAAGCGCATGGGCATCGAAGGGCGAGCGCATGGGAACTGACGCACCGGTCTCGCCGGCGCAGGATGTCGTGATGACATTCTGCCCTCGGAGCCGCTCTCGCCAGGTGCGGCGGTACTCGGCGCGGGCGAGAGCGGCATATGGGCGAAGGACGGGATTGTGGCATTCGCTGCAAGCGGTGGGGTCGCGCCGGATTGCCATTTCGAAATCATGACCCAGCGGCCCGAACGTGCGGCGGATGAAGTAATCGACGAGTTGACGGCGCTGCGGCAATCGCAACGCAGCGTGATTTTGGCTACCGTCGGTACGGCGGGCTCTCCGGAAGCGAGTTACGCGCCGTACGTGTGCGACGAAACGGGCAACTTCTATATTTTCGTCAGCCGCTTGGCCCAGCATACGCGCAACCTGGAAACGCTGCCCGAAGCGAGCCTTTTGTTCATTGAGCCGGAACACACGGCACGGCAGATCTTTGCTCGTCGTCGCCTCACTTATCGTTGCGCGGTCTTGCCGATTGCCGCGGGTACGCCGGAGTGGACGTCGCGCATCGAGCTGATGCGCAAGTATTTCGGTGCCGTTGTCAGTCAGCTCAGCGGCCTTGCCGATTTTCGATTATTCCGGCTGCAGCCGTTTGAGGGCCGATACGTCAGAGGGTTTGGTCAGGCATTTCAATGGCGTCGCGCCGGGCAGGATGTTTGGACGCTCATCGGTCCCGAGGCTCGCGAGTAGTGGAGCGGCTGGCGCGCCGTATTCGCGGGCGCCGTAGCAGGGGCGAATGAGCGAAGCCGCCGGTGGAGATGTGATCCGGCGGCTTCGCCTCGGGCCTTGGCTGGCGCTTATTGCTGAGCGGCCTTGCCGAGATTGCTGGCGCTGTCCTGCGCCAGGCGCTGTGCCTTCTCGGCGAATTCCCGGTTCAGCGCGACGACTAGTTCGGCATCGCCCTTTACCCGTTCTCCCAGGGTCTTGACGGCCTCCTGCTGGCCCTGGACATAGTTTTCCAAGTCCTTGGGCTCGCGAATGGCAAGGCTCGCGCGCACCTGCTGAAGGCTGAGCTGCGTATAAGCCTTTGTCGCCTCGAGCTGGACGTTGAATAGTTTCTCCAGATGGTCGACCCCGAGTCCCATGAAGGCACGGGTCGGGCCGGTCAGGAATCGCTCGAACTGGTCGTTTAACTGGTTTGGGGGGGTAGTGCTCATTCCGATCTCCTTGCATTACCGAGGCAAAATCCAGCCTATCCGGACTTGCTGCACTGCACAATAGCAGCTGGCCGGGCGCATTTCAACAGCGATTTGGCGCTTAGGCTGAATAGGGAGACCCTGTTGCGCTTGCCGCGATCATCGAAGGGTAAAGTGCCCACGCCGAAAGCGGGCAAGGGGAGTAAGGGCAGGTGATGCGCGCTTTTTTCGTGCTTATCCCGATCCCTTTGGGCTGACGTAGCCGCGAGAGTTACGGGCGTTGCGAAAACGTAGTGGCTTGGCCGGGACGTCCGCCGCGGCATTTGCAAGTCCGACCACCCGTTGGTGTTCCGGGGATTTATCGCACACCGGATCGGTATTGTGGGGATCGCCGGTGAGCAGAAACGCCTGGCAGCGGCAGCCGCCGAAATCCCGTTGCCGCTCCGGACAGCTTCGGCATGGTTCGCGCATCCAATCGAAGCCGCGAAAACGATTGAAAGCCTCGGAATCCCGCCAGATTGCCGCAAGGCCGCTCTCGCGCACATTGGGGAGCTTCAGTCCCGGTAGCTCGGCCGCTCCGTGACAGGGTAGCGCGGTGCCATCGGGGGCGACGGCGAGAAAAACGCGGCCCCAGCCGTTCACACACGCCTTCGGTCGGCGCTCGAAGTAATCCGGCACGACGTAGAGTATCTTCATGCTGTTCGCGTAACGTTCCTGACAGCGGCGCGCGCTCGCCTCTGCCCGCTCCACTTGCTCGCGGCTGGGCAGCAGTGCGCGGCGATTGAGCCACGCCCAGCCATGGTATTGGGTATTGGCGAGCTCTACGTAATCGGCGCCGAGACGGCTTGCCAGCTCGCACAAGGAGTCGATTTGCGCAATGTTGTGGCGGTGCAGGACGAAACAGAGAACCATCGGGAAGCCGTTCGCCTTCACCTGGCGTGCCATCTCGAGCTTGTGGGCGAATGCCGGCGTACCGGCGAGAAAATCATTCAAAACGGACTCGCTGGCTTGAACGCTGATTTGGATGTGATCGAGCCCGGCACCGCGTAATGCGCTGATGCGACGCGCATCCATGCCCACACCGGAGGTAATGAGGTTGCTGTAATAGCCGAGCTGACGGGCCTCGCCGACCAGCTCCTCGAGGTCGCTGCGTGTCAACGGCTCGCCTCCCGAGAAGCCGAGCTGGCAAGCACCCAGGGCGCGGGCTTCGCGCAGTACCCGCAGCCAGCTCGGCGTATCGAGCTCCGGGCGACAACGAGCGAACGCAAGGGGATTACTGCAGTAAGGGCACTGCAGTGGACAGGCGTAGGTCAATTCGGCCAGAAGCCATAGGGGCGGCGGGGGCTCAGACGGTGCGAAGCCATCCTTCATTGCAGGCCACCTCCACGAACTCAAGTACGTCCGCCGTCAATTGGCTCGTCTCATCGGCCTCGGAATAAAGCTGCTGCAGCTCGACGATGATCTCGGCCAGATTGCGGGCACCATCGCAGCGGGCCAAGATGTCGCCTGCGCTGCTGTTCAAAGTCACCATTCCTTCCGGGTAGAGCAGAACATACGCCTCCTGCGCCTCCTCCCACTGCAACCGGTGGAAAGGGCTGAGTTGCACAATCGTCTGCGTCGTCAGCTCAGCCATCTCTCAGCGGTTCTCGAGAGCGGTGAAAAATGGCGGCATATTCATTACGTAGGCTAAATACATCGCATCGAGCATGGTCCAGAGCACCTCGAGCTTGAACTTCAGAATATGTACCGCCTGGTTTTCGCCTTCCGGGGTGTTGAAGTGCTCGAGCACCAAAGCGAGTCCGTACTGCACATCCTGCTCGGCGGTATCGATGCGGCTGCGAAAGTACGTCAAGCCAGCCGGATCGATCCACGGATAATGCCTCGGCCAGTTGGCCAGTCGTTCGCGATGGACAGCCGGCGCGAAGAGCTCGGTGAGCGAGGCGCATACGCCATCGATCCAAGATCGCCGCCGCACAAAGTTCACATAAGCGTCCACCGCGAAGCGAACACCGGGCAGGACTTGACGCTCTGATGTCATCTCCTCGCGGCTTAGGCCGACCGCTTCGCCGAGGTTGATCCAAGCCTCGATCCCGCCTTCCTCGCCCGTGCAACCGTCGTGCTCGCGAAGTCGGCGTGCCCAGCGCCGCCGCACGGCGCGATGGGGGCATTGCGAGATCAAGGCCGCATCCTTCAGCGGCACGCTGATCTGATAATAATAGCGGTTGGCAACCCAGCCCTGGAGCTGTCGAGGCGAGAGCTCGCCGCGATTCATCATCACTTGGTAAGGATGGTGGCTATGGTAATATTTACTCAGCCCTCGCAACCTCGTTTCGAGACGCTCCGGGTTGCCCGGGCCTTCCGGCGGTATGCCCATCGCCCCTGACTCTCCCGCTTACAGCCGTAATCGCATGCCATCCCAGGCGAGTTCGATACCCTCCCGAGCCAGTTGCCGGTGCTCAGGCGAATCCTCGTCCAGGATGGGATTCGTGTTGTTTATATGGATTAGAAGCTTGCGCTGGATCTCGAGGCCGCGCAGCACCTCGAGCAAGCCGCCCGGACCGCTCAGGGGCAAATGTCCCATGTCCGCCGCGCGCTTTTCTCCTACGCCGCGAAGCAGCATTTCATCCTCGCTCCAAAAGGTTCCATCGAGCAGGATGCAGTCGGCCCGTGCCATCGAGTGCAGCAGCGGCGGGTCGATGCGCCCCACCCCCGGTGCATAGAAAGCGCTCCCGCCCGTGGCCGGGTCATGGACGAACAACCCGATGGCCTCGCCCGTTCGCGGCGCGACGCGATGCGGGGAATAGGGCGGGGCTTTGCCCGCGAGAGGAACCGCCTGAAACTCGAGTCCGGGAACTTCGGCCACGGTGAAATCCGACCCGTCAGTGGGAATTTCGTGCCACGTACTCCCGCAATAACGTTCAAGTACCCGGATCAGTGGAAGGGCACCGGTCAGATCCTCGTAGACGGCCGCCGTGGTATAGAGCTGCAGCCGCTTGCCTTCGCGCAGGGTGAGCAGGCCGCCGGTATGATCAATTTGGCTATCGATCAACAACACCGCCTTGATACCGCTGTCGCGGCTTGCTCGTGCCGGGAGGAGGTCTGGGGTGTTCGTAAGCTGTTGGCGGATGTCGGGTGAGGCGTTGATAAGAAGCCAGTTATCGCTGTCCCCTGTGATACAGATGGACGATTGCGTGCGTGGCTGCCCCCGTATCCGCCCCGTGCGCAGCCCGGCGCAGTTAGGACACCGGCAGTTCCATTGGGGAAAACCACCTCCTGCCGCCGAGCCGAGGACTAGAAGCTCCATTGCAGCGAGTGGTCAGTCGCCGGACCCACTAACGGATTCGGGATCCGAGGGCAAACTTAGCGGGTATTGACGTAGAGGTTGATTTCAAAGCCAAGACGACGGTTGATAAAGGCCGGTTTCACCCAACGTTTCATAGCCGTGCTCCCATTTGGCTTATCGGCAGCGTCGCTCGGCCGCACCGCTGCCCGGAATCAATCACGCGTGCAAAGCCTTGCTGGCAATTATATCAAATATCAAAGCCGCGCGACTTGTCGCCATTCGGGCGGATCGCCACGCCTACTTGCACTGATGCACTCGATATGCGATTACGCTCCCAAAACATTCAATCGACGATCCAGGACGTCGGCCCTGCGATACCCAGCGCGCTCGCGTGATGGGCGAGGTGATCGCGCATAAACGTGCTTATGAAATAGAAGCTATGGTCGTATCCGGCGTGGGAACGCAGTGTCAAGGGGTAACCGGACTCGCGACAGGCCTTTTCCAGCTCCCACGGCATGAGCTGCTCGTTGATGAAGGGATCCGCCGTGCCCTGATCGACGAGCAGAGGCAGTTGACCGGCGGTGCTTCGCACGAGGTGGTGCGCATCGTATTGGCGCCAGACGTTCTCATCCGAGCCGAGATAAGCGGTGAACGCTTTCTTCCCCCAAGGACAGAGGCTAGGCGCGCAGATGGGCGAGAAGGCCGAGACCGAACGGTAGCGCTCGGGATTGCGCAGTGCCACGGTCAAGGCCCCATGACCGCCCATGGAGTGGCCGAAAACGCTGACACGCTGCGCATCGGCGGGGAAGGTGTCGGCGATTACCCGCGGCAATTCCTCAACCACATAGTCGTACATGCGGTAGTGCGCGCTCCAGGGATCCTGAACGGCATTGACGTAGAAACCGGCGCCGCTGCCGAAATCGTAAGCATCGTCCTCGCCGGGCAGGTTCAGCCCCCTTGGACTCGTATCCGGTGCCACCAGCATGATCCCGAGCTCGGCGGCGAAGCGCTGGGCGCCGGATTTGACCATGAAGTTCTCTTCGGTGCAGGTGAGCCCCGAGAGCCAATAAAGCACCGGCACCTGATCATGCCGCGCCTGGGGTGGTCGGAAAATCGAAAACCGCATGGTCGTATTACACGCGGTGGACCGGTGCCGATAGAACTCGACGTGCCCGCCGAAACAGCGATGGCTTTCAATGAGTTCCACACCCGCGTTCGACATCGAAGAAGGCTCCTCCAGGCGGTTGCCTCGGTGGCTGAACCCACCGGTTTGATGTTGCGCAGCTCACGTATCCAATACGGCGCACGATCAGAAACGAATGACGCTGCGAATGGACTCGCCCCGGTGCATCAGATCGAAAGCCTCGTTGATACGCTCCAACGGCAGGCAATGGGTAATCAAATCGTCGATGTTGATCTTGCCTTCCATGTACCAGTCGACGATTTTTGGCACCTGGGTGCGGCTTTTCGCGCCGCCGAAGGCGCTGCCTTTCCACACGCGGCCGGTGACGAGTTGAAAGGGGCGTGTGCTGATTTCCTCGCCGGCGCCGGCCACGCCGATGACGATGCTGGTGCCCCACCCCTTATGGCAGCACTCTAGGGCCTGACGCATCAGCTTGACGTTGCCCACGCACTCGAAGCTGTAATCGGCGCCTCCCTGCGTGAGCGAGACGAGATACGCCACCAGATCGCCTTCAATCTCGTTGGGGTTGACGAAGTGCGTCATGCCGAATTTCTCGGCCAGCGCCTGCTTGGCGGGGTTGATGTCCACGCCGATAATCTGATCCGCACCCGCTAGGCGGGCGCCTTGAATGACATTGAGCCCGATACCGCCCAGCCCGAATACCACGACGTTATCGCCCGGTTGCACTTTCGCGGTATTGATCACGGCCCCGATGCCGGTCGTCACCCCACAGCCGATATAGCAGACCTTCTCGAATGGCGCGTCCTCGCGGATCTTCGCCAACGCGATCTCCGGCACGACCGTATAGTTGGCGAACGTGGACGTTCCCATGTAGTGATGGATCGGCGCGCCATTGAGCGAAAAGCGGCTGGTGCCGTCGGGCAGAACACCTCGGCCCTGAGTTTCCCGAATGGCGCCGCAGAGATTCGTTTTGCCGCTGAGACAGAACTTGCACTCCCGGCACTCGGGTATGTACAGCGGAATGACATGATCGCCGGGCGTGAGGGATTTGACGCCGGAACCGACCTCAACGACGACGCCGGCGCCTTCGTGGCCGAGAATGGACGGGAACAGCGCCTCGGGATCTGCCCCGGAGCGAGTGAACTCGTCGGTGTGACATACACCGCTCGCCTTGATCTCGACCAGCACCTCGCCCGCCTTGGGCCCTGTGAGTGTGACGGTCTCAACGGTCAATGGCTGTTTTGCCTCGGTTGCTACTGCCGCACGGATTTCCACTGCAAAGTCTCTCTCTGTGCCCGTACATCAACGCTCTAGCACGACCCGACCTGCGACGCCGGGCGCGGGCATCGCTCCGGCCGACAGGACGAACTGAAAATTGCAGTAAAGTCGCTGCAGTGTAGCGTCGCAAATCGCAATCCGCACCCGCACTGCCGTGATTCATTCCGCATCGTCGTTGAAGCGAATTAGGGTAACAGCGGTCACGACCCGGGCGGAGCGCTCTTGTCAGAGCCGTTGCAGTACGGCTTGCGTGAAGTCCGTGGTGCTTGCCTCTCCCCCCAGATCGCGTGTGAGGCGGTCTCCGGCTTCGATCGCACCGCGTAGCGCGCCACGAATCCGGTTCGCCGGTTCCTGCATGTCGATGTGGTCGAGCATCAGGCAGGCCGCCAGGATCATGGCGGAGGGGTTGGCGACGTTCTGTCCGGCGATGTCGGGCGCGCTGCCGTGCACGGCCTCGAAGATCGCTTTGCTGTCGCCGATGTTGGCGCCGGGGGCAAGGCCGAGGCCGCCGCAGAGCCCGGCGCAGAGGTCCGAGATAATGTCACCGAACAGATTCGTGGTGACTAGTACGTCGAACTGATGAGGGTTCATTACCAGCTGCATCGCTGTATTGTCGATGATCAGTTCCTGGTGCTCGATGTCCGGGTACTGAGCGGCAACGTTTCGGCCGACCTCGAGGAACAATCCCTGTGTGGCTTTGAGGATGTTGGCCTTGTGGCAGACGGTGACCTTGCGCCGCTTCAGGCGGCGCGCCAGTGCGAAGGCGTAATTGATGATACGTTGCGACTCGAATCGCGTGATCACGCTCAGTGTCTCCGCGCGGGAACGATCCGCGCTCAGGTGCTGGCCCTCGCCGGAATACATTCCCTCCGTGTTCTCGCGAATGACGATGAGATCGATATCCGAGTACAGCGCCCGCGCCCCTTTGAACGAGAGAATGGGCCGGACGTTCGCGTAGAGATCGAAATGCTTGCGAAGCGCGACATTGACAGAAGTAAAGCCTTGGCCGACCGGTGTGGTTACCGGTCCCTTCAAAGCGATTCCAATGCGCTCGATCAGATCGAGCGTCTCCTGCGGGATCAATTCTTCGCCTGCATCGAGCGCCGTTTGACCGATAAGGCACTCGCGGTAGCGGAATTCACAGCCGGCGTGTTGCAGTACTTGTACGGTGGCGTCGACGATGCTCGGGCCGATGCCATCCCCCGGCAGGAGAATGATCTCGCGCTTGCTCATGAGCCCTCCCGGCAGGGCTTGCAACAACAGGGGCGAGAAGGGCGGACCTGTTGATGTGACCTGCGTTGCCTCCTGGTTCTCAAGGAGGTATGGGGGTTTTGCGGTTCGGGGGCAAGCCTACGCTGAAGCGGTCACTGGCTGGCGATGCGATTTCGCCCCTCGCGCTTGGCCCGATAGAGCGCCGCGTCAGCCTGCTCGATGAGTTTTTGGCGGATTTGCGCCACGCTCGGGGGTGTCCCGCGCGGCGTATAGGTCGACACTCCGACGCTTACACTGACGCGGATTTCCGCGCCCGCCGGCATGAATCGGTGCCGTTCAACTTTTAGGCGAATACGCTGAGCCACCTCGAGCGCGCATCTTATGTCGGCGTGGCTTAGCAGCGCCGCGAATTCTTCGCCACCGTAGCGCGCGACTATGTCCGATCGGCGCACTTGTTCCCGAATGAGGCGCGCCACCTGGCGAAGCACCTCATCGCCGGCCTGATGACCGTGGACGTCATTGATCCGCTTGAAGCAGTCGATGTCGATGAACAGGCAGCTCAAAGCGCTGCGTGTATCGATAGCCTCAGTGATCGCTTCATTAATACGCTGCTCGAACGAACGTCGGTTGCTCACGCCCGTGAGTGGGTCAGTCAATCCTAAGTGCTTGAGGCGCTCTCGGATGATGCTGGTCTCGAGGCACACGGACACCACGGCGGCGAGGTGTTGCAGAAAATCCGTGGCGCAGTGCCGCTTGAAACGACCATCATGACGGCTTCCCAGATTCAGGCTGCCGATCAGGCGATTGTCGTGTATCAGGGGCAGCAGCGCGACGCTGGACGGCGCTCTGTCGGGCTGGCGAAAGGTCGCCTCGTGCGTCTGCGGATCGAAGTTCCCCAGCACCGGATGTTTCGCGCCACCGAGCTGCCTTATCACTTCGGCCTCGGAGGCCGTGAAGATCACATCGGGCAGATCACGGTCGGGATCGCAGGAGCGCTCGAGCAAACGCCGAACCTCGAACTTCGGGTCGAGCAGCAGCAAGGTAGTGAAATCCCAGCCGAAGCTCGCACGTGTCCGGTACAAGAGGAGGCGCAGCAGTTCAGGAAGTGAGGCGCAAGCCATCAGGCGCAACTCCAGAGCCTGGAAACGCTTCAGCCTGTGCTCGTTACGGCGCGCCTCCCCGACGAGCGTGGTCAGGCGACGGTGCAGCCCTTGGAGCGTGTTGTTGTTGTTTTTGTGTGCGGTGGCCACGCTCGATCGAGTGCAGTTATCTGCGCAAATGTGATGCGGGCATCGGACCGCCTCCGGTGCGCCCGAATGCCGATGCCAAAGGGTCAACCCCGGCCTGAGCAGGCCAGCGAATTCGATACTCAGCTCAGCTCGATTAAACGAAAGGTACCTCGATTTGTCGCGAGTTCGGCGTGTCGCCGACGGTTTCCCGTCCTCCAACATAATCGAAGTCACAAACAGATCCACGTTACGTTCATTATTCTACGATTGACTCACCGCAGATAATGCGACCGAATTGACACTTCCAGCCGCGCGTATCGCCGGTGATGAAGCGCGCGGTATCGATTGCCACCCAAATGGCCGGCGTCCCTGATGTCGTCTGCGACGCCCCTTACTCAGAGCCCTTATTTGCGGACTTGGCCAGCACGCCGGCCTCGTGCTGAGTCGGCACGCGAGGGCACCTCCAATGGCGGCCGTGCGTGGCGTCGTCGAATCCAGTTGACGGTGCGCAGGACACCCGGCAGCCCGATGAGCCGCCGCTCCAGGTAGTATTTACCGGGGAAATCGGCGATGCCGAGGCCGATCAGGATGGTCAGTACGCCTTGTCCCGGGGCCACTAGCATGATCACGCCCAAAATGACCAGGATCCCGCCGAGTACATTCTTTCCCACAAACCAGAGCCACAGGATCGGCGAATTGCCATTACGTCGATGCAAGCGTCTGCGTGAGCGGTGAGTGAAATAATCGGCGGGCACCACGGTGACCACCCAAGGCACGGCAATCACGCTAATCAGCAGCGTAATGACCGAGAAGGCGATTAGCCACGGCATGATCGGTTCGA
>NZ_JBXWZQ010000129.1:0-2692 GCF_059432795.1 Nitrococcus sp.
TTTGCCGAGCTGGCGCTCGACACGCCCGAGGACCGCGCACTCATGGACCGCGTGGTGCGCGCCAGCGCCCATGTCGAGAACGAGACCCCCGTCGATACAGCGATCCTGCTCTACCGCGGCCGCGCGCTGGCCGCGCTGGGCCTGCCCGATGCCGCCATAGTTGTGTTCACGCTTGCCAACCGCCGCCGCAAGGACCGTCCCGAGGCGCTGCTGCACCAGATCCGCTACGACCGCGCCGTGCTTTACCTCGAGACCGGCCAGCGCGCCCGCGCGAGGCGCGAGCTCGAACGGATCTATGCCGCCAATCCGGGGTTCGAGGATGTGGCCGAGAGGCTGGGGGTGCGCTCGTGACCCCGCCGCACGCTGATCTTTCCCGCGCCATCTTTTCCGGTTGGCGCGGGGAACTCGACGGATTCCTGTCGCGTCTCGGCGATCATATCTATGTCTATGCCCTGTGCCGCCCTGACCAGACACCATTCTATATCGGGAAGGGGGTGAACCGGCGCGTCTTCGCACATGAATCGGAGGCTCGTCAGAAACATCCCATTGGCGAGAGCAATCCGCTCAAATGCAATGTGATCCGTAAGATCGAGCGCAACGGCGATTCGGTGTTCTACGTGATCGACAGTGCATTTGCACGCGAGCGCGAGAAAGCGAGCCTTGAGCGCGAGGCCGAACTCATTGCGGCGATCGGACGCCTGCACGAAGGTGGACCGCTCACCAACTTGGCTGGCGGCGTTGGCAGTGGGGCAGGGCCTTCCCCGCTCAGCGTCGCCCGGCATGAGGCCACGTTGTCAGGTAATCCGGAGGACAACCCCGAGCGCGCCGTCCTCAACCGTTTCCTGCAGGCCATCGGGCCTGTGCGCAGCGTGCCGATCAAGCCGGCGGGCCAGATCGCGCGTATCCTGCCGAGTACGCCGCACCCATCGCCGCGCAAGCCGAGTCTACGCTGTGCCTACGCGCTGGTTGCGAGCGCGAGCGCACATGGCGTTGCGATGGAGCCGGGTGTACGGATCCCGCGCAGCTTCGTCCACGAAGGCGTCGAGGGGGTCGTTGAGAACGGAGTCTCGCGCGACATCCTCAAGGCGGGCATGGCCGATCTGGTTGCGTCATCCGATCCAAAGCAAGAAAAATACGCACTCTCGTCCCGCCAAATCGAGACCCTCACCAACCTGTTGGGCCACAAGGCCCTCGAGCAACGCGGCTTGATATAGACGTGTTCATTTCAGGCGCACGGCGGTGCCGAAGCCGCTGATATTTGCAACGCTCGAGTTGAGAATTACCTGAAAATGGCAGCCTGCGACCATGTCGGCGCCCAGCGCCTCCGCATGCAGCCTCAGACCGTTACGGCAATCCTCGAGCGCTTCGGTCAGATCTGGAGCTCTCATGAAGCTCTTGTACGAGACCCCGACCGCGCCAACGATGTCGAGCACCTCGTGATCGCGCGGTGGTGGACAGGTGGACAGCAGAATGGTCATGACGTCAATCCCATGTCTTGTTTCCCCGACCAGGATCAGCGCCATGCGATCGGGGAAGTGTGATCCGTGGCGAGGCGCCTCCCTGTTTACTGCACCGGTTTACGACATCGGGACATTCGGGGATGTTCGCTTACCGCATATCGAACCAGCGCATGGAAGTCTGCAACAGGTGAACGTAATCGCCCGCCATGGCTTCGTTCATGAAGGCGGCGATCTCGTCCTAAGGCAGGTTGGCTTCCCGCGCGGCATGGCGGCAGCGGCCAAGAACGGAGAAAGCGTTTCCGTCCTGGCCGGTGAGTTCGACCGTGATGTTGGAGTGTTTTGGAATCATGGCAAAGGCTCCCCGCAGCAGTCACTGCAACAACAGGCGTGACCGACGCACGTAGTCCAGCCGAATTTCGAGGAAGTCGCGTGCGGTGGTGATGCCCGGCACTTGGGCCAGGGTTGCTCTATTGGCGCACCGTTCGTGCTCCATGCGTCGCCGCGTTACTCCTGCCCGCGACTGATCATCCTGGGATCGATTTCCGGCTCGTCACATTTCATCGCGGCGCCCATCCAGCGCTCGATGGTCGCCTGCAGCTTGGGATCGTCGGCTTCGATATGGAACGTGTAGAGGCGGTTAACGATTTCCTGCATCAGCGCGCGCATCTCGTTCTGGTCGAAATGCGAGACCTCGGTCCAGGGGATGCGCCGACCGTCCGCATCGTGGACAAAGACATCCGAGTAGTCACCGGTGCGGGTGACAGGGGTCAGTCCGAAATGCAGCGTCTCCAGCCGCGTGTTGCGCACGCAGAGCATGGCCATGATCCTGGCCAGCCTTGCTGCAACACGCTTTTCGTCGTCCTCGTTCATCAGACGAGAATAGCCGGATGCCCGCACTCGCGCCACGTTTCTGAACGGCGTTCCAGACTACCTTCTCGCGCAGGCCCGCGCCTGATCGCGCAGGACGGCGTAATCGGCTAGCCAGCCCACGATCAGCGCCCCCTCGGGCAGCGCGGCGACTTCCTCGGCGAAGCGCATCTGCTCAGCTTGGCTGTACACCACCACGGGCGGGCAGGCGCCAGGCAGAGCGTCAGAACTCACCCCCGCGCAGCCGGTCAAGAAGATCATCGCGGCTGCGAGGGCGGCTCGCGGCGGCGTCCAGCATCTGGCGATGGATGGCATCGTTGCGCTCCCGTATTTCGAGCCGTTCGGCGGCGCGGCCTGCGCGCTCG
>NZ_JBXWZQ010000130.1:0-3585 GCF_059432795.1 Nitrococcus sp.
GATGAATCCAAGGCGGCGACGCTCGGCATCCCTCTTGATCTCATCAGGCGCGAGGGGGCGGTCTCAAAGACAGTGGCGGTCTGCATGGCCGAAAGCGCGCTGGAACGATCGAAGGCGAACATCGCCGTGTCGGTCACCGGCTTTGCTGATAAGGGCAAGGAGCCCGGCCTCGTCCATTTCGCCTGCGCGCGGGCCGGGCGGACGACGTCGCATCGCGAGGAGCATTTCGGTCCCATCGGAAGAGGTGCTACGCGCGTCGAATGCATCCGTGTGGCGATCGAGATGATGATGGAGATGCTGTGATGGCGAACAAGGCCCTTTCGAGGCGATCCACCGCCACGGCCTTCATACGCGCGGCGGAAAGCTCGGACGGTCTTCAAGCGTGTCACCCGAGCATAGCCCGCAGCGTCCCCTGCAGGACCGTAAAACCGACCCGTATCGTTGGCCCCGCAATTGCGTGTGCTCTCTGGTGCCTATTCCGCCTAGACACCATGGATTGACCTGCCCGTCCTCAACCGACGTGGGTTACGTTGAGGACGGGAACGTTCCCAAGCAGAGCCACCTTGAGGAGGGCAGGTCATGAGCCAGTTTAGCGTTTATGTCGGATTGGATGTACACAAAGACACGATTGCGGTGGCCGTTGCGGCGGCCGGCCGCGGCGAGGCGCAGTATCGCGGTGAGATTGCGAATACGCCGACGGCGATCAAGCGCCTGCTGCACAAGCTGTCTGCGGACGGTGAGGTGTTGGGCGTGTGCTACGAAGCCGGGCCGTGCGGCTACGGTATCCACCGCCAGGTCATGCACATGGGCCACGACTGTGTGGTGGTCGCGCCGGGGCTCATTCCGCGCAAGGCCACGGAGCGGGTCAAGACCGACCGGCGCGATGCGCTTTCTCTGGCGCGGCTGCACCGCTCGGGCGAGCTGACCGCGGTCTGGGTCCCCGATCAGGATCAGGAAGCCATGCGCGATCTCACGCGAGCACGCGAAGACTTGAAAGCCATCGAGCGCACCGCCCGCCAGCGCCTGGGCGCATTCTTACTGCGCCACGGCCATGTGTATCACGGCAAGAGCCGTTGGACTCAGGCCCATTTTCGCTGGCTCGAGCGCGTAACAATGGCCACGCCCGTGCAACAGATCGTATTGCAAGACTATGTGGATACGGTGCTCGAGGCGCAGCGGCGCGTGGCCGCGCTGGCCGAACAAATGCGCCAAGCGTTGGACACCTGGTCGCTACGCCCGGTGGTCGAAGCGCTGATGGCGCTGCGCGGCGTGTCGCTGATCACGGCCATGACCGTGCTGGCCGAGCTGGGCGATATCACGCGCTTCGATTCGCCCTCGCAGTTAATGGCCTACCTAGGGCTGGTACCCAGCGAGCACTCCAGCGGCGGCTCGAGACGTCAGGGAGGCATTACCAAGACCGGCAATGCTCATGTGCGGCGCGTGCTCGTCGAGGCCGCCTGGGCGTATCGCTTTCCGGCCCGCAAGAGCGCGGCGATACAGCGCCGGGCTGAGCAGACCCGCCCTGAAGTCCAAGCCATCGCCTGGCACGCCCAAAAGCGCTTGTGCGGGCGCTACCGTCATCTGATCGGCGCCGGCAAGAACACACCGCTTGCCACGACCGCCGTGGCGCGTGAGTTGGCTGGCTTTATCTGGGCGATCGCTTGCGAAGTGCCGGTCTACGCCGGCCACGCCGCGTAACCGTTGTCAGGCGATATCGAAATCCATTCATCAGGAGAGTAAAGCGCATGCCCTTGGATCAGGACACGGCCGGCCCGGTTGGAGAATCCTTGAGCCTCCTATGGCGCACCCGGCCCCGCCGCTTGATCCCCGCCACTAGAGCAAGGCAGCTCCGCGACGAAGACATGTCAGGTCGGCAACCAATCCACGTATATCAGAGTGATCCACCGTCGCAGTCAGCCGCCCGTGTTCTGTTCCAAGGGCATGCCCAACGCAGGAATTATGAATGAGTCACGAATTATAGTTGACAGGTCAATCCATATCAGGAGGCCTAGATGAACCGCTTGTTCATAACGTGACTGTGACTCGCAGGGATGGTTCCAGAAGCGACGTGTCACGGGCTGCGTCCTTATGAAAAGGCCGGTTGCATCTGGGTAAGTCTTTATTTTTTCGAAACGAATTTTTCGACGGTCACTTACCTGCCGCTGGTCCGCTGATTTCTCCGCAGGCCGGGAACCCGGGCCCAGGGCCCGCGTCAATATCCATTACGATCAGGAAGCAAATTCATTCAGGGTGCCTGGAGAAGCATCATGGAAGTGACTCGATTACTCGCCGATGACCACCGGCAGGCGGACCGATTAATAAGACAGCTACAAGCCGCGCAGGAGACTGCAGAGCAGCGTCGGCTCTTCAGAGAGCTCAAGCAGAGCTTGGAAGTCCATGCCCGCGTCGAAGAGGAGATCTTCTATCGCGCGTTGCGCGACGCGCTGGGAGGCGATCGCCGCATCGAGGGTTCGTTGGCCGAACACGACGCCCTTCGACTATCACTTTCGCAGATAGAGCAAACGCCTCCCAGCTCCAGCCAGTGGGCGCCGAGTCGAGAAGGGCTCAAAACCTGGGTTGAGAACCATGTATGGGAAGAAGAGCGCGAGCTCTTCCCGAAGGCTCAATCCGTATTGCCAGAGCGGCTTCGCGAAGACCTTGGCGAGCGAACAAGGGCGAGGATGGCGGAGTTGACAGGTGAAACGGCTAGCCGCGGTGGGCGCGGGGCTGAAACCAGCGATGAAGTGGCGAGACAGACGGCCGAGCAGGCCCAGGAATACGCCCGCAAGATGCGGGAGCAGGGCGAGGCAGCCATAGAGCAGGGCGCTGGAATCGCGGCGGATCAGGCACGGCGCGTTGCCGATGCGCTGCATGCAACCAGTGAGAATCTGGAAAAGGAAGATCAGCAGCGACTTTCGCAGTACGTACGCGAAGCGGCAAACGGGTTGAACCGCTTCTCGGATCGACTCACCGGCGGAGGTATCGAGGGCCTGCTGCAAGAGGCACAGGCTACCGCCAAGCGTAATCCGGCCATGTTGGTAGGCGGGGCAATCGCGGCGGGCTTTCTTCTGACCCGATTCCTCAAAAGCTCCGAGACGGGCTCACCTAAGGCGCAATCTGGCACGGGGGGCAAACGTTCCCCAGCTGGATCTTCTGGGCCGTCTGTTTCAACTGGACCGGCGGCCCAGCCGACACCCTCATATTCTACGGAGGCGCACTAATGGCACAGGCAAATGAAGAGCAGGGGTATGTCGATCGCTCCAGCGAATCGAGCTATGAGATCAAGTCGAGAGATCCGTCGCTGGCAAAGCTTGTCTCTGAGCTGATGCAGGAGGCCACCAGTTTAGTGCACAACGAAGTGACCCTCGCCAGAGCTGAGGTCTCTCAGAAGCTATCTCAGGTTCAATACGGCGCCTTCGGTTTGATTCTAGGAGCCGTGTTCGCGATACCTGCGTTGACCATACCTATCCGCTTAGCTCCACAAGAGCAGTGGGACTGAGACCGGGTGCGAGGTACATCAATCACTTCGACAAAATACCGATTTAGAACTGCGACATGACCGATAACGCGTTAGGAGCTAAAGGG
>NZ_JBXWZQ010000131.1:0-2574 GCF_059432795.1 Nitrococcus sp.
CCTCGGGGTTGGTGATGCCGGCCGCCGTCGCGAAGCGGCCCAGGTCGCGCTTCCCGAAGTTCGACGGCGCCACCATCCGGCCGTCCATCGTGGTCCCCACGAAGCCGCTCGCGTCCAGGCCCCGATCGGCCTGCCATTCGTAGTGGGCCAGCAGGGCGTCGCGGAGGCCGTCCATCATCGGGACGGTCCGGCGACTCTACGCCGTCTTCGGCTCAGCCAGGATCGGGCCGTCGTCCCCCATCGTGACGGCCCGCTGGACGGCGATACGGCCGTGCTCGAAGTTCACATCGCCCCAGCGCAGGCCGCACGCCTCGCCGGGCCGGAGGCCGGTATCGACCAGCAGGCGGTAGAAGATGCCGTAGAAACTCGCGCGGCAGGCGGCGAGGAAGGCGTCCCGCTCCGTCGCGGTAAGGGCGCGGCGTTCCTGAGGCTTGTGTGATGGGATGCTCGCCTCGTTGGCGGGGTTGTGCGGCAGCATGCCCCACCGGACGGCTTGCGAGAGCGCTTGGGATAGCGCGGCGTGCGTGAGGCGGACGGTGCGGGCGCTCAGGGGCTTGCCGGACCAACCGCGCTCGCCCTCGGCCGGCTGGGGGAGCGTGCCGGCCATCATGTGGCCGTAGAGCTGGTCGATATCCCGCAGGCTCAGGGTGGCGAGCTTGCGGTGGCCCAGGCTCGGGAGCACGTAGGCGTCGAACGCGCTGCGGTACCCGTCCAGGGTGCGGGCGGACACCTCGCGCGCCTTGTGCGCCAACCACTCCCGCGCCAGGTCGGCCAGGGTGGCGGTGCTGCGGGGCGTGAGCTTGCCCTGGTACTTCTCTTGGAGCATGTCGGTGAGGACCGCTTCGGCGTCGCGCTTGCGGCCGTGCACGACCTTGCTGGCATAGCGCTTACGGCCCTTGGCGTCCCGGCCGGCGAACGCGCGCACCAGCCAGCGCTTGGGATCGTCGACGTGCTGCAGCAGCTGGCCGCCACGTGCGCCACTGCCCCGATCCGCGCGAACGTAGCGGCTCACGCCGTCGCTCCAATCTCGGTGATGGCCGCGATGCCGGGACGGGTGCCGCAGCGCGCGGATGGCGTGGTGGGGTTCGTGCTCATGCTTACCTCCCGTACGCCGCCGAAGTGTGAGCATCTAATAACGACGTCTTGACAGGGTAGCGCATTGGAGGATAACGTGTCAAGATGTCGTATATGACTGATCACGTTCGCGAGGAAATACGGGTGGCGATGGTCCGCCAACGCACCACGCAGACCGACCTGGCCAAGCAGACCGGCCTCAGCCGGCAGACCATCTCCAACCTTGTGAACGGCTACCGCGGCGACCTGTCGGAGAGTTGGGCGAGACTGCTGGACGCACTCGGCCTCGAGCTCACGGTGGTGGCAAAGAAATAACGCCGGCTAGCAGCCGGCGGTGGGATGTCCTCCTGAAGGCTCGCGAGAAGGGCTCTAGTCGCAGTCTTCCGTATTCCATTCTCGGAGCACCCAGCCCGAAGCCGCGGCGCTACCCGCTCCAGCGGCGATCTGTTTGACGATCATCCAGCACCGCCCCCTCCACCGCACGGGTCGTTGTTCCTTGTGTGCCCGATGGAAGGCATTGAAGCGTTCTGGGCCGAGCTCGGCTTTGGTGACAGGAATCTGCTCCGGGGTCACGTAGTCAGTCTAGCCGTGCGAAGCGCCGCAGCGCGTCGTCGGCAGGTGGCGACGCACCATCGGCCCAACGGAACGCTGAACCCCGTCAGGGCGGCAGGTGTTCGTGGCCGTTGGATGCGTACCCAGATTGTCGAATAGACGCGACCGTGTGTCTACCCCAGCACACTTGCACCGATGGGGCCCTGGGGCTATACTTGTGTCAACTCATCTGCCAGGTTGCAGAAGGAGCTGCGGGGGCGTCATCTGGCGCCTCCGATTTTGTCAATGGTCCTTGTTCAGGTGCGGCGGCCTCGTCGGCGTCTCAGTTTTTCCCGTTGCCATTCGGTCGGGCACGGGTACGCCGTGAGTAGAAATGGCACTGCATCCGAGCGCCATCTAACCACAACGCAGAAATCAAAGTCCGGGGTAGCTACAGTACGGCCATGTCTGCGGCCCCGCTTCGTCTTTGTCCACGTGTCCCAGGCAGGTGTTGCATTTCCTTCAGCGGCACGGAGCACGGGCGCGATCCACGGAACGTATGAGCATCGCAATGGACTCACTACACGGCCCAGCACTCCCTGGTCGTCCGTAGCTATGTGCCAAAAAGCGGTGCCGTAAGCAAGGCACTGGCCGTTATCCTCCACATGGAGTGGCTTGCCATCAACCGTAACCTCTTGGGCGACTACATCCGCATAGAAACGCAGATAGGCGATTTGCGCAAACACCTGCGGGGTGTGCCGGTCCTCGTTGTACTCGAGTAGGGCCGGAAGCTCCAGGGACGACATTAGTGGATGGTGGGGTGGCTAGATTTCCAGTAGAACAGGTTCAGCTTGCGGTATCGCAAGGGGCTCGTATCAGTTAGCGGAAAGCGTGACTTCTGCTCCAGGTGCTCGACTACCGAGCGCTTTGCCTCACTTGTGAGGCGCTCGTCGGCGGCCTCCCACAAGC
>NZ_JBXWZQ010000132.1:0-2584 GCF_059432795.1 Nitrococcus sp.
GCCCTGATCTTTGCGGGCCGATCGTGATAAGTTGTCGCGCAACTCCGAGAACAGAATTTCGTATGGCCTTCGGGGAGTTTCTTGTGACACTTCGCGCACCTTGTTCGTTCGATTTGAAGCCCCGGCAATGCTACGTGCTCGGGCTGACCTTCATTCCAATCCGGCCGCTCGGCGCGCAGGCGTCGGTAGACTTCTTCAAGCACTGATCGGGCTGCCAAGTCCGCGTCCCGCCACCGCCATCCCTGCCGGCATAGATCGGCCCGCACAGCGGCGCGCAGCGGCCCCTCAAGGCCGAAGATGGAGGCGATCATTCCGGCTTCACGGGCGAGCCGGTGCAGCGAGACCATATCCGTGACCAGAGCGTCAAACCGGCCTTTCCCGAGCCGGCCTTTGACCGCATCTCGTCTCCGCCGAGCGAGCCGCCGTTCCATGTGTGGCGATATCATGAGCATCGAGGCCCCTCCCGGTCATATCTCCCAGTCCACAAGGCGCAGCGCCGCGTCTGCGTCGACACCGCCCTCCTTTGCCATCACCATCATCTGCACCACCTGGGCCGCGGCCCTCGCCCGCCCGCCAGCATCGAACGCTTGCAGCGGGGCGAGCACGTCGATGCTTACCTCTCCGCCAAACTTCCGGCCCGCCTCTTCGGCGATCAGCTCGGCGATCGGTTGCAAGGTCCACGTAGCGAGCTGGCGCTGCGCCTCTCTGACAAGGGGCCCTTGCGCCGTGGTATCGAAGAGGCTGGGCAAGACGCCGTAGGCTGTCAGGATCCCGGCACGCGCCGCCTTCAACGTCTGGTCAGTCATTGCCTTCGACAGATCGGGCGTCACGTCAGAGGGACGCCAGTCCTGAGCCGGCGCAGGCCCACCCGCTGCAGCGACGTTCACGCTTTCACGCAGCAAGACGCCACCGCGCCGTCCACGGAATCCGCGGCCCAGAGTTTCCAAATCGGTATCTGGGGTTTCCGGGAACGGCAGAACCTGAGTGCCAAGCGGCATGTTCTCGAATGCCTCTCCCAATGCACTCTCGACCGCATGAAGCATTCCGGCGGTGAGGCTCGCCCGGCGGAGGGGTGAAACACCAGTCCAAGGTGCACTTGGATCAGCACCGATACGAACGTGCAGCACCTCGGCCGCCAGCGCCGTTCGCGTCCGCCCGCCGCCCACCTCTGGGATTGACAAGCGATAGGCTCGAGGCTCCCCATCACGGGTGGATAGATCCCAATCCAGCGCCGGCACAAGCCGCGTGTCGCCAATCAGGAAAACCGCCTCGCCCCGGAGCGCCAGAGAGCGGGCGCACAGGGCCATGGTGAGCCGGTCCAGTAGGTCAGCACCCGAAACATCCGCGGAGGCCATAGCGCCCTCCCAGAGACTCACACAGGACGAAGCCGTTGCCGTCAGTTCCGCTAACCCGCGCGAGCCCGATATGTAGGACCATCTTGCGGCGATCACCTCGGAGGTGAAACCCGAGCCGCTGGCCCGTTGCTCGACAAGCTCAGCCCGCCGTCTGAATAAATCGAGAATGCCCATCACGGCGCCCTCCTGTATTTCCTGAGAAGATCGGCAGCACCACTCAGGTGCAGGGCGCGGGCACGCCATGCCGGGTTTCGGTCGAAGCCTTCACTCAGCCCGCCGATATTGACCTCGTACCGCCCTGCCCCGTGCCGATCCGCAGCCTCGGCCAGGTAGTCATCGAGCCGCGTGACCGCTTCTTGAACCGCGGCCGGGACATCGCCCGCATCGCCCCCCACCGTAGCGGTGAACCGGTAGATTTCGCCGTCGAGCACGTAACCGCCCAGCGGTGAAGGATCGAGCGTCACCGATTGCCACGCCAGGTTCTGCCATTTTTCCGTTGCTGTGATGGTCGCCGGTTTCAGATCGGGCGCCCACCATCCGGCCCCCTCGACGGTCCCGATCACTTCGCGCTCGGACCAGCGCCAAGACATCCATTCCTCGATGCGCGACCATGACAGCGCCTCGTTATTCAGATCGACCGGGTCCGCCGGATATGCGGCCGGCTCTTCTTCATCGCGTTGATAGGTGTTCATGTTCACCTCCACCGGTTGACGGCATGAAGCCGCAACGGCTGCAGCACCGGGCCCGGCGTCCAGTTACGTTTCTCGACCTCGGAGTCCTTGAAGGCCGGACGGGTGACGATGCTGAGCTCGTACAGCAGCGCCTCGCGCACATGCCTGATCAGGGCACCGCGCCGCGGATCGCCGTTTTCGTCGAGCGTGCCATCGTCGGGTTCCTCTTCGATGAATTCCGGCTCGGCCACCGCACGCTCAGGCGGGATGCGAAATCCCGGCGATATCCCGAACGCTAGCCCTGCCCCGATCTGAGCGATCACGTCCTTGCCATAGCTCGTCTGCCCGATCCCTTCGGCCACATCCGCTTCGAAGGTGAGCGCGTCGTCGGATTCGGTGAGCGCCAGCGTGCCGGTGAGTTTCGATGCCAGCGGCCGGTTGTAGTCGTGACCCACCAGCAGGTGGATTTCCTTGGTCGGATCCTCCACGCGGAACGCGAAGGCGCGCGGCTCGAAAACCTCTTTCCTCGGTCTGCCGGTGCGCCCACCGTCACTGAGC
>NZ_JBXWZQ010000133.1:0-14914 GCF_059432795.1 Nitrococcus sp.
ATCATCGGACATGGCGGGTGTGGCTCGCGGGATCTGATTCGCAGGACTGGCCGTGATAACCAAATCCTACGACATATCAGCGCCTTATGCCACATCCGTCACCCTAAATCAGCTGGGCCGGTGAATAAGGCGGGCTAACATAGAAGTCCGATTTGAGATTCCGTTTTGTGCGAACGGTGAGATTCATATGGATGTTCGTCGTCTGTGGCTGACCCAACTCGATGGCATAATCGCCGCCCTGCCGCTGGCCGCATTCGTCGGCGCCATGGGCACGATGCAAGGGCGCGCACTGAAATTCCGGCATACGACTGAAACCGAATGGTGACGGAGCAAGAGCACGCGTGTAGCAGCGCAAAAGAGTTCCGCTTTCCGCGGCAATGACACGAGACATCACGGCAGAGCATGGGACCATTCTGTGTGGCGCATCACGCCCCGCCTTATGGCGATTCATATCCATTCACGCTATCATTCGACCCGGTGGTGCTTGAGGATCCGGAGGGGCGTGATGCCGGGGCGGGTTTTGTGTGCGGCGATGGCATTCATGCTGGGGCTCGCCAAGGTGCAGGCTCAGGAGGTGATCGGCTTCGCCCGCGAAGACTTCGGCAAGATTGTGCTCAGCCAGAAACAGTACGGCACCGAGCTTGAGGCGAGCGTCGGCAATTACAACAACGAGCCCATCAGCCGTTACGGCCGCAATTCCCTATTTGCCCGGCTGGGCCGTCCGGTGGGGCGCCTCGATGTCCTTACCGATGCAGGTGTTTTCCCCTCCACCTACACTATGTCCCGGCAAGCTCGAGCATGATTTCGTTTCTGCGCAGGAACGGCAGCGTCCATGGCGGATTGTAGAAGGCGAGCAAGGGTTCTCCGGCGGTGATCAGCTTCTCGTCGCGCACGTACTTACGAAGCTCTCGCGTCTTCTGGGCGATTAGGCTGTCCGTCGCGCGCCAAGAGAAACGGATGGCGACCATCCGCTTGGCCGGCACCGGGACCAGCTTGACGCGAGCGTCGTTGGGCACCGGCAAAGTATCCATGCTCCAGCTCTTCGGCATAATAAACCGCACCGTCCAGGTCCCGCCATCGCCCTGCTGGGTGACCGGTGCCGTCATGGCGATGGTCTGCTCGCGCTGCTGTTGTACTGGCGCGGTCATCTCAATCTCGGCGTTCGGCTTGTTGGCGCCGAAGATGTAGGCTGCGATCAGGCGGAACCCTTCATTGATTGCCGGCTGTCGCTCATCGTCAACCTCGACCTCTGCCGCGATCATCGAGCCATACTCGCGCACCTCGATCGCGCCATTGGACCTCACGACCTTGTATTCAGGCTGTTCAACCATGCTCATGATCGGCCCGGCGGCCATGGCCAGGATCAGGACCAACCCTGCGAGACCCCACAAGATCCTGGATCCTTTCAATGACATGGCTTGGCCTTTACGTTCCATACTGATGTGGCTCTCCTGAATACAGGAGTTTTTTCCGAATGCACGAACATATTGGGCTTGGCCGAGCCTGTTGTTATGCGACTGTGGTCAGTCGAGAGATGATCCGGAGGGGTCGATTGTGATCGCGTTCCTCGGCTTGGTCGTATGGAGCCATTGACATTGGTCAGCATGAAGGACGTCCATTGGCACACATACTCGTTATCGGAGGAAGTCGCGGCATTGGGCGGGCTGTTTGCCGAGTCGCGACGGCGAAAGGGCATACGGTTCGCGCCATGTCGCGCAGCGGCAAGATGCCGGAAGGGGCCGGCGCGCATTGCGAGGCGATGAAGGGCGATGCTGTGATTGCCGCAGACGTTGCACGCGCCCTCGACGGGATCGACGTCGTCGTTCAAGCCCTCGGCGTGCCGCCCTCAATCGATCTTGTCCTGAAGCCCGTGACCCTCTTTTCCGAGGCAACGCGCGTGCTGCTCCCGGAAATGAAGACGGCCGGCGTGCACAAGTTCGTGAGCGTGACTGGATTTGGAGCCGGTGACAGCAATGCGAGCATCAATGTCCTGCAGCGACTGCCCTTTAATATGCTCTTGAAGCGGGCCTACGATGACAAGTCGGTTCAGGAAGAGCTCATCGAGGCGAGCGACCTCGACTGGCTGATTGTTCGCCCTGGTGTACTCACCAGCGGCTCGGCAAGCGGCAAATATCGCGTTCTCACAGAGCCGTCCGAGTGGCGTAATGGGATCATCTCACGGGCTGATGTTGCCAGTTTTATCGTCCAACGTATTGAAGCCGGGGCGTTGAACCGCGAAAAGCCCGTGATCATCCGTTGTCCCCTTTGACGTCCGTGACTTGGAGCAAGGAGCTATGGCCGAAACTGGGTGATGGCAGAATCTGATTGAGGCGGCGTATCGTGGCGGTTGTTGAGACCAGCCATGAACTCCTTAAAGGAGCGATACGCCTGTGCCTAACGATACAGTCATTGCGCTACGTCAACCAGAGGCAATCAGCGACCCGCTCACCGATGTTTTGCGCAACGGTGCTCGCCAACTTCTGGCCAAGGCCATTGAGGCCGAGGTCGACGTGTTTCTGGAACAATACGCCGAGCTGCAAACGCCGGATGGTCACCAGCGCATTGTCCGTCATGGTCACCGCCCGGAACGACGTATCCAAACCGGCATTGGTGCGGTGCCGGTTCACCGCGCCAACATCTGCGATCACGGTTGGGGCTGACCTGAGCCGCTTGGCGCGCACGAATGTATTCGGTTCAGTTCGGCGATCCTGCCAAAATGGGCGCGCCGCAGTCATTCGTCGTAAAAGCAGCGAAAGTCCGGCTCCCCCTGTTGAAACGCCAAGCGTGTCAGGCCGGCCCAAGAGGCTCCGTCCCTTCGCTCAGGATGTCGAGATACCGCGCGTAGCGATATACTCGGCCCCGCTTTCGTCCCGTGATCTCCTCGATGATGGCGAGACGCTCAAGATCAGCCAGCGCTGCGTTCACGGTCGGTGCGGTAAGCCCGGTACGCGCCACCAGTTGTGTCGAACTCAGGAACGGTGCCTGCTGAAACCAGTCGTGGACGCGCAGGGCCGACCCGGCCCGGGCGCTGTTCGAGGTGATCCGCTCTCGGTCCTCCTTGAAAAGGTCCACGATCCGGGTGGCCGCATCGAAGGCCTGGTTCGCGGTTTCGGCCACACCGGTAAGGAAAAATTCGAGCCAAGCCTCCCAGTCGCCCTTCTCGCGCACATCCTGCAGCAGCCGATAATACTCGGTTCGATGGGTCTTGAGGTAGAGGCTGAGGTAGAGCAATGGGCTTCGCGGGACGCCATGGACGCAGAGATAGAGCGTCACGAGCAACCGCCCGATCCGACCATTGCCATCGAGGAACGGGTGGATTGTCTCGAACTGGACATGGATCAGTCCGGCCCGGATGAGCGCAGGCAGGTGCGAGGTCTCAATGTGAAAGAAGCGCTCCAGGTTATCAAGGCATACCTCCAACTCACTGACTGGTGGCGGCACGAAGAGCGCAGTGCCCGGACGGCTGCCACCGATCCAGTTCTGGGTCCTGCGGAATTCGCCCGGGGTCTTGGTCTCGCCGCGGCCGCTTTGCAGGAGCCGCCCGTGCATCTCGCGGATAAGGCGCAGCGACAAGGGCAGGGTCTCGAGCCACTGGAGGCCATGCATCATGGCATCGACATAGTTCGACACCTCGCGGATGTCGTCGATCGGCTCGCCCGCCTGCGCCTCGGTCTCAAAGCGCAGAAGATCGGACAGCGTCGACTGGGTGCCTTCGATCTGGGAGGAAAGTACGGCCACCTTGCGCACATACATGTAGAGGAACAGCTCCTGACGCGGCAGGAGCATGGTGATCCCATCGAGACGGCCAAGCGCCCGTTCCGCGAGGCTGAGGCGGTCGAGCAGGCCCAGCACATCGATCGGAGGATCGGGTGGCATGGGCGGCGGCACGAAGGCGCGCACGGTCTCACCCGCGACGGGCGTCTCAATGTATCGTCCCAGGCGGGGGTTGGGGGCGGTGTCGGTGGAGGGGCCGGCGCGCTGGCGTTGCCATGGTGGCACCGTTTGCCGGGCCCGGTTGAAACCAGCACCCCCGGAACGGCCCCTCGATGGACCGTGCAAACACCATCCACAACCCTCGGGAATGCTTGGTTCGGCGCCGCACAAATGCTATGATTTACCTTAAAGCGAAATGCGCCTGCTCGAATTTCGGGGGGCAAGTGGGGAAAGATCTGATGACGATGCTCGTGCGCACACTGCGGGGCGTGGCTATCACATGGACATGCGCGGCCTTTCTCGCGGCATGCAGCAGCGCGCCGCCGAGCGATGTCGTCGGCCTGACGGCGGCCGACACGCAGGGCTCAGCGCGCCACACCTCGGCGCACGCGGGAAAGGGCCAAGGCTTTGAAGCGCCTGCAGCATCAGCTTCGCAGGCCCGCAGACCCGCTGAGAATGTCTTTCAGGCCGCCGACGCGCAGGCGGAGACGTCAAACTACCGCCTCGGCCCGCGCGATCAGGTGGACATCCAGGTCTACAACGTCGCCGAGCTGTCGCGGTCTTTCGAGATCACCGGCGACGGCACCATCGACTACCCGCTTCTGGGCACCGTGCCGGCGGCCGGCAAGACCTCCAAGGAGCTTCAGGCCGAACTCGAGACGCGGCTCGGTCGCGACTACCTGCAGAACCCGCGCGTCTCGGTCTACGTGAAATCCTACAACAGCCAGATGTTCACGGTCGACGGCGACGTCGGCAAGCCGGGCCTTTTCGCGCTGCGGGGGCGGAATTCGCTTTTGCAGGCGCTGGCCATGGCCGGCGGCATCACCGAGACGGCGGATGACGACGTCGCCGTGTTCCGCACCGTCGACGGCAAACGGCACTACGGCACGTTCAACGTCGCCGACATCCGCGCCGGCACGGCCAAGGATCCCGAGATCAAGCGCGGCGATATGATCGTCGTGGGCAAATCCGCCATCAAATCGACGCTCTCCGAAGTCAAGAATGTGATGCCTCTGCTGGGGCTTTTCACATTTCTCTGAGGCGACGGGCTGAACCGGGCCCCGGTATGGAGTGGAGCGCGCGGCGGAGGGCCCCCGCGGATGGCGTCGCCCCTTGAACATTCCGGGCCATCGGGCAGACCGGGCTCACCGCCTGCGGAAGGAACGCAGCGTTCGACATGACCGATCACGCGGGATACGGACCGAACGGACATCCCCATAACGGCAATCTGGTGGTGGCCAATGGCGCGCCGCCGTCGACCCAGCTCGGATCGCCCGGCGTGCAGCCCGGCTACGCCACCGCGCCGAACGGCGAGGGCGAGCTCAGCATCTTCGATTACTGGCGGATCCTCGTCAAACGGCGCTGGATTATTATTGGCGCGGCCAGTGTCGGCCTCGCGCTGGCGCTCTTGTGGACGCTCCTGCAGACGCCGCTGTATCGTGCATCGGTGCGCCTGCAGATCGACCCCGCGATGACCGACCTCGTGGAGGGCGGCGACTTGGCGGTCAACCAGGGCCAGGACTACCTGCGCACCCAGCTCGAGTTGCTCAAGAGCCGATCGCTGGCCTCCCGCGTGGTGGACGACCTCGATCTATGGAAGGATCAGGACTTCCTCAGGCGGCGCAGCGCCTCCATCGGCGGGCTCGTGCGCTCGGTGTTGAGTTCGGGCGGCAGCGACGACGGAGCCCAGCCCCTCTCTTCTCAAGAGCGCCAAAGAAAAGCGCGCGCCGCGGCGGGGCGCGTGGCGTCCGGTGTAAGCGTCAGCCAGGTGCGCGGCTCGCGGCTGGTCGATATCAGTTATACCGACACCAAACCGGCACGTGCGGCGAGCGTCGCCAATGCCGCTGCAGACGCCTTCAAGAATTCCAATCTCGATCGCCGCTTCGGCGCCTCGGCCGATGCCCAGGCATTCCTGAAGGACCAGATCAAGCAACTCAAGGCCAAGCTCGAGGGTTCGGAGAAGGCGCTGCTGGCCTTCGCCGAGCAGCGCCAGATCGTCGCCTCGTCCTCCGACAAGGGATCGATCGCCGAGAACAACCTCGCGCAGGCCAACTCCGAGCTGAACGCGCTCACCAGCGAGCGCATCAAGAACGAGCAGCTCTGGCTGCAGGTCAAGGATGCCAGCGCCCTCAATTTCCCGCAGATCCGCTCCAGCGGCGTCATCGAGGCGCTTCGCTCGAGGCGGAACGAGCTTGTCGCCGAGTACCAGGACAAGCTCAACACCTTCAAGCCGGGCTACCCGGCGATGGTCGAGTTGCGCAAGCGCATTGAGGAGCTCGATCGGCAGATGCGGGCCGAGGTGCAGGCCATCAAGGAATCCCTGAAGGCCGCCTACGAGCTCTCCGTTTCGCAGGAGGCCAAGGTCCGCGAGAAGGTCGAGACGCTCAAGACCCAGCTCCTCTCGCACCAGAAGCGCAGCATCGAATACAACATGCTGAGGCGCGAGGTCGACACCAATCGCAAGCTCTACGAGGGCCTCCTGGAGCGCGAGAAGCAGGTCAGCGTCGCGGGGGGATCCGGCCTCAACAACATCTTCATCATCGAGCAGGCGCGCACACCGGGCTCGCCCTCCTCGCCCAACCTGAAACTCAACCTGGCCATCGGCCTGGTGATCGCCATGGGCCTGGGGCTCGTCACGGCCATCCTGGCGGAGCACTTCGACGACGTGATCAATGCCCCCGAGGACCTGGAGACGGCGACAGGCCTGCCGATCCTGGGCATCACGCCGCGCATTTCCGACGAGGGGGAGCTTCACGAGGCGCTGGCTAACCCGCAATCATCGATCGCCGAGGCGCACCGCTCGCTGGCCACCGCACTCCAGTTCTCGACCGAGCACGGCTACCCCAAGACGGTGCTCTTCACCAGCACGATGCCGGGCGAGGGCAAGTCGACGACGGCGATCGCCGTGGCGCGGCACTTCGCGACCATGGGCCTCAAGGTGCTCCTGGTCGACTGCGACTTGCGCAACGCCTCGCTGCACAAGAAACTCGGCCTCGACAACAGCGCCGGCCTCTCGCACTATCTCTCGGGGAGCGTGCAGCCGCCCGACGTCTTCCAGCGCTCGGGGCTGGCCAACCTCGCCTGCATCACCTCGGGGCCGCTGCCGCCGAACCCGGCCGATCTGCTGGCCAGCGCCCAGATGCACTCCCTGCTCTCGATCGGCTCGGAGGTGTTCGACCTCATCGTCCTCGACGGGCCGCCCGTGATGGGCCTGGCCGATGCGCCGCTCCTGGCGAGTGCGGCGGAGGGCACGGTCTTCGTCGCCCAGGCCGGCAACGCGCGGACGGGCATGGTGCGGGGCGCCGTGCGGCGGCTGCAGTTCGCCCGCGGGCGCGTCGTCGGCGTCGTCCTGACCCGCTTCCGTCCCCAGGGGGCGGGCTATGGCTACGGTTATGGGTATGGGTACGGCTATGGATATGGCTACGGCTACGGTCCTGATCCCTATTCTTACGGCCCCGCCGTCACCGCTGATCCCGGCTCAGGTCCGCCCGAGCGCCTCGGGCCGCAACGCGAGGCCTGAGGATGAGCGGGGGGCGGGACGAGGCATTGAGACTGGCGGTGGACCTGGTGCACGTGCCCTCGCTCGGCCTCGGCCTCAGGGCAAGCCCGCTGCCCGACGGCATCGACCTCCTTTTGCGCATCGCCGCGGGCGATGAAGAGGCCGAGGGCGAGGCCGTCCGCCTCATCAACCGGGACATCCGGACGATCCGCGAGGCGGCGGTGTTCTTCATCCAGCAGGTGATGCTGAACCCCGACGCCGACCACTACCGCGTCCTGGGCGCCGCGCCCGGCGCCGCCCGCGAGGATCTGAGGCACAACTTCTCGCTGCTGATGCGCTGGCTGCACCCCGACCGCGACGAGGGCGGCCGGCAGTCGGTCTTCTTCGGGCGCGTGGTGGCGGCGTGGGACACCCTCAAGTCCGAAAAGAGCCGGGCGGCCTATGCCCGCACGCAGGCGCAAACACCCCCCCGCCCCAACGGAGATGTCCGGCCAGACATATCGCAAGCCGTAGCGCGGAAACAAAAAACGCCCGCGCAGAGGCGGGCGGGCGCAGCACGGCGGCCGAGGCCGCGCATGCCGGTGGGTGATTATCTCTACATGGCGCTGTCGCGGCTCTTCAGGGGGCGGGCGCGATGAGCGTGCCGATGCAAATCCGCGATCCCCTGCTCCGGGCACGCATTGGCGTCAAGCGCGTTGTCCTCTCGCGGGAGGCCATATGACGTCCGATACGGCGGAACCCCGGTACGCAGCACATCAGGCGCCCAAGGCACGCAGCACGATGCTGCGGCTCGGCCTCATCGGCCTTGTGGCACTGGTGCTGGCGTGGCAGGTCGCCCACACCAGCCTCGCCGCTTACCTGGGCAAGGTGGCGCCGGAGGTGGCCCTCGCGTTCCGCGGTGACAACGCCCCGGCGCTCCTGGAAAAGGCTGACCAGGCCCTGAACGCCGCCTGGCTGAGGCAGGTCGCCGGCGCCGCGGAAACCGAAGGCGTCGACCCGCCCGCGCGACCGGACGTCTCGCCCCGGGCCGCGCGCCGGATCGCAACCTGGACGCGCACGGCGCTCGAGGCCGAGCCGCTCAACCCGCGCGGCCTCCGCATCCTCGGCCAGCTTCACGAGGCGGCGGGAAACGCCACCGACACCTCGCGCATGATGACCCTCGCGGCCGACCTCTCGATCCGCGAGAGCTTTGCGCTCTTCTGGCTGCTGCGCCAGGACGTCGAGGCCGGGCGCTTCGAGCGCGCCCTGCATCTCGCCAGCGCCACCATGGGCGCCGGCAGCGCTATAAGCCGGCAGGTGGCCCGCTACCTTGTCTCCAACATCGCCGTCCTCGCCAATGCGCCCGGCGGCATCGAGGCGCTGGTGGAGATCATCCGCGACAACCCGGACTGGCGGCCCCGCATTCTGCGTGCGCTGCCGAACCACGTCACCGACCTGCGCACGCCGCTGCAGATCATACTGGCCCTCAAGGGGGCCGGCCTGAACCTGGAGGCGTCCGAACTGGAGCGCTACATCGCCCTGCTGATGCGCCACGGGCAATACCAGCTCGCCTACTACACCTGGCTGCAGTTCCTGCCCCCCGGGGAAATGGCGCGCGTGCGCTTTCCCTACAACGGCGGCTTTGCCACCGAGCCCGGCGGCCTGCCGTTTGACTGGCAGATCAGGCCGGCCGACGGCGCCTTCACCGAGATCGTGGAGCTGACCGGGACACGCGGCGGGCGGGCCCTCTTTCTCGAGTTCACCGGCGGCCGGGTCTCGTATAAGCACACCCAGCAGATGCTGCTGCTCCCCCCGGGCCGCTATGAACTCACCGGCCGCGTCCGCGCCGACCTCAAGGCCGAGCGCGGGCTGGCGTGGCGGCTCTATTGTGCGGGAAAGAACGAACGTCTGGCGGCGAGCGCGCCGGTCATCGAAACGGGCGGCGCGTGGCAGGATTTCGCGGTCCCGGTCGAGGTGCCGGCCGCATGCCCGGCCCAGGTCCTGCGGCTCGAGAGCACCGCACGATTCGCCAGCGAAGCGAAGGTGTCAGGGGAGGTTTGGTATGATGACATGATCGCACGCAGAGCACCTTTATAAGACGAAAAATTTTGCCAGACGAATTTCCATCTTTGATTTCAGATATATGTTTTTGCCCACAGTTCAAAATCACAGAGACTCAGCTCCATAGATGACATACTTGGCAACGTATTCATTTCTGGTTGTGTCTCACTTTTTTGCGGTTGCGACGCGAACGCGGACGCTTGTTTTTATGCTGTGTGTCTTTTTCTTGTTCCTGTTCGTAGGAATGAGAGAGTGGACCGGGTGCGATTTCAGCGGCTACCTGAACCGGTTCGAGCTCTACAAAGCCGATTCAATTGACTACATGTCGCTTTTTTCCGAGCCCGGCTTTGCGCTACTCAACAAAATCATCATATGGCTCGGACTTGAGTACATGTGGCTGAATGTTGCTTGTTCGGCCATATTTTTTTATGCGGTGACCAAATTTGCGCTCCGCCGTGAGAACAGCGTCGCTCTGCTCGCTCTCTTTTTTCCAATACTGATTATTCAGCTTTCTATGTCCGGTCTCCGGCAGGCTCTTGCCGTGGCTTTTTTGCTGTTTGCGTGGAACGCGTTCGTCGATCGACGGCGGTTGCAAATGTTGGCCTGGATCGTCTTGGCCACTCTGTTTCACTCCAGCGCCGTGGTGTTTGCACCCATGGTACTCCTGGTGGGGCGGCAGGTCTCGCTCATGAGGCTTACGGCGGCGACACTGGTGATTGCGCCTTTTGCCGCCTTCATGGCTGGCGAACGCCTGGACACGTATCAGACCCGCTACATCGAGGGAGATTCGGAATCCGCAGGCGCAATATACCGGGTGCTTCTTACGCTTATCACGGCTGTCTTTTTTGAGCTATACCGCCAAAATTACAAAAAATATTATCCTGACGATTTTGAGCTGATGCGGGCCTTCTCCATATTCTCGTTTGTTCTCGTGTTGGTTTTCCTTGTCTCGACCACGGCGTCGCACCGCATCAACTACTACATCATGCCGGTTCAGCTCCTGATGCTCGTCCGCTTGCCGCGTATGATGCTGAAAGGAAAAAAGGACCCGCTGCTGGAGCTGGGTCCTTATATCGTCTACCTGGCCTACATGGTCGTGTGGTTCGGAACCTCCCGCCACGCGCGGCTCTGCTACATGCCCTATGACAGCTACCTATTCTGAGATCCGCGGCCCTTCCATCGAAGCCGTGAGGCCGCGTTGCTGCACTTTGGCCATCGACACACTCTCCATGCCACAGGCATCGCGCAGGTGCCGGAAATGGTCAATCACGGTCGCGAGCTGATGGAGATTGTGCGCGACATTGCGCCCGAAATTATGGGGGTGCCACCAGAGGTGGTAAAGGTGGTCCTTGCGCGCCGCCGACGTCATCTCCCGCTTGATCCGCCTCAAATGGAGCTTGGAATACTGGGGCGCCCTGGGCCTGTAGGGCCGAAGGAAGCGGCTTGAAGGGACATTGCTGACACCCATCTCGGCAGACGTCATGGCATAGCCGTGCTGGCCTTCGATGGGCACGACGCTGTCCAACAGCCGGGCTGCCCGCACGGCCGTCGAGATCTCCCCCTTGCTGCGCGTCCGATATGTAAACGTATCGGGGTTGCCGCGGTAGGCGAGAATTCCCCGTGTTGCGCACGCGCTCACGTGCTCATCGCCCATCTGGTCGCGCGGGAAGACGATACTGCCAAGCGTGACCCCGGCCTCTTTGGCGATGGCAATGGCCGCATCGAGGTCGGCTTCGAACGCCTCTTGGGCCTGCCCATCCTCAAGTGTGTAGTAGTGGGAGAACGTATGCGTCGCGATTTCCTGTCCCTCCGTCTCGGAGATGCGTTCAATGAGGCTCCGCCCGAAGTGGAAAGGGTCCGAACGCTCATCCGCGCCAATCTCGTTCTCGATGGCCGCATAGGGCGAATATTCGGGCCTTGCATATTCCGGTCGCAGGCGGGGAGCGAAATCCAGCATTTCGGATCGATGGCGCGCAAACAAGAGGCCAACCGTCGCCCACGTCGCCCGTATGCCGCCCCCCTCAAACAGCCGCAGCACCTCCGGGATGGCTCTCCGGCCACCGAGGACCGCATCGCCATAGCTCGCGACGGTGGAGTGGTCGCGCACGCCCCACATGAGTTCGAAATCGAGCGATATGACCAGGATGCCCGACATTCACCTCTCCCTCGCCCTGCGCTTGACACGACTGAGGCGCTCCCAGAACTTGCGGCCGAGGTTCGCAAAATCGCCCCACGCCGGGCGCGGGTCGTCGCGGGAGAAAACCGCTGAAACGCTGCAGGCGGGCCGCCGCCAGGCAGCAAGTTCGGGGGGCGGCAACACGAATTCGCGCCTGACGCGGTAAAACGCGGCGGCGTATGCGTCCTTTGGCCCGTACCGCCAGGAAACGCCTTGGCGTTGCGGCGGATCGTCAAGGGGCTCTTGGCCGGTGAGATCGCGGTAGGCCGCAAGCGTGATCCGCTTGCCTGCCGCCGTCGATACGCTGAACCACAGCGACGGCCGGGGATTGGATTCGATGATTTTCAGTTGCCCATCGCGTGGATCGCGTTTGAATTCGGTGGCGGCGATCCCGCGATAGCCCATCGATTTGAGAAGATGCTCGCTCAACTCGCGCGTCTCTGGCTCATCTGCGCTCTGCACCAGGGAGGCAGAGCCGAAACCGGGCGGGTACTGGCGCAACTTGCGCGCGGTGAAGGCCTGCTGCGCTTGGCCCTCGCAATTGAAATAGGCGGCGTAGAGCGTGATCTCGGATTCCGGGCCCGGCACGATCTCCTGCACCAACCACAACGTATCACCGTCCGGGACCTGTGAGATCGCGTGATTGAAATCGGTGTAATTTTTGACGACCCAGCCCTTGCGTCCGCCCATTGCCGATTTGACGGCATCGACGCGGGTCGGCTTGATGAGGCAGGGAAAGCGGGCCTCGGCGGCGAGCGACCTCAGCTCGGATTTGGGCGCCTTCCAGTAAGGCGCGAACGCGATGTCTTGCGCCCGGCAGAGTTCATAAAAACTGTCCTTGCCGAGGATCTCCGCCGCAAGGCCGTTGCTGTATGAGCCTTGCCAGACCGCAACCTCGGACAGGGCGTCGGCGTGGTTCAGGAGAAAGGCGATGTCTTGGTCGGACGCCGGAATCAAGACCGCCTTGCCGGGGGTCTCCGCAAGCGTGGCCCGGAGGCACGCAAGCCGGCGCGCTTCACCGGCCTCGACGATGCCACCGGGCCCAAAACTCAGGTATCGGGAGTATTCGCCGGCCTGGTGCTGGCTGGCGACGCCGAGAACCGGCACCCCGGCGCGCCCCAGTTCACGCACGGCATAGAGACCCGTCGGAGAGAGCCCCAGGACCACGGCAGGCGGGGCACCATCGCTTCCGCTCATTCGGCCGCGCGCGATGACGGCGGAGCGCCCCGCGTGGTCACGCCATCCGGCGTCTTCCGTGCCACGCCCGCAAGGATCTCGAACAGGCGAAGTGCCTGCTTGGCAACGGAAAAGCGCTCGATCACGTCTTGCCGGGCGGCCTCGCCCACGCGTTGGCGAAGACCTGGATCCTCGACCAAGGCACCAAGGGCGCGCTCCCAGTCCCGCTGCGTTTGACACAAAAGGCCGGTCCGGCCATCCGCGACCAGCTCCAGGTTGTATCCGATACCCGTGCACACGGGCGGAACACCGGCGGCCATGTAGGTGCGCGCCTTGCCCCCCGACTTGCCGCGCGACCACTCCTCGGGCGGAAGCGGCATCAGACCGATGTCGAAGCGGCTCAGCGCCTCGAGTTCGCTCTCGAGCGACCACGCGGTGTGCGTGACAGACAGATCCGGCAGGTCGAAATCACCGCCCCCCACGATCTCGAAGCGAACCTCGGGATAGCGCTCGGAAATGCGTCGCAGCACGGGCGCGACCAAACGGAGATATTTGACCGTCGAGTTCGAGCCCAGCCAGCCGATCAGGACGCCATTTTCATTGCTATGGGGCGGGCGCATCCGAATACGATCCGTGTCCTCGGCCACCTCCAAGGTGACCGCCTGCGCCCCTTGCTCGGCGGCCTTGTCGCGCAGCCAGTCGTTGCCGGCGACGACACAGTCGGACAAGCGAAAGAGCTCGAACGACTTCTCGGCGGACCGCAACCAGGTGGCGAGCAGATTGTAGCGGCTGGGTTTCTTGATGAAGAGCGCGTCGTCATAGTCGAACACCAACTTGGCGCCGCGCGCCTTCAGGTAGCCTTCAATCCAGGGCGGGCCAAACGGGAACAACTCGCGCTGCATGTAGATGATGTCGTAGTCGCGCCATCGCCTCAGGGTGCGGAGCCGACGCAGGGATGCCCCAACCGTGGCGAATACCTTGCGCAGGGTCCGGCCGGGGGCAAAACTCAGGGCGTACATATGGCTGTCCATGAAGCTTTCGACGTCGCATGCCATGCCAAGCGCCTCGAGATGTGGGATGTACTGATAAACGCGATAGCGGCTACTCGCGCCCTCGTACGGGTAACGCGTGAGGAACAGGATTTTCACGCTATCGCTACGCCATTGGCTTGCGGAGCCAGACGGTCAACTGCATGCCGGTCTTACGTGCACTCATCCAGCCCCGGAGTATTGGGCGGATAAAGTGTGGAACATGTCGGACCGAGGCCACTTCAATATAGTGATAAGCAATATCATAACCGATTTTGTCGCCGAGTGCTCTGAAGCTATCTGGTGTGAAGGCATACAAATGATAGGGCGGGTGCATTGGGCTAAGATTAGTCACGTAATTTGTTCCAGCCAATCTAAAATATAGATTAATAAATTTGGGCATCAAGTGGTTTGATGACGGAACTTCAATCTGTACCACTCCCCCTGGCTTCAACCATCCAAGGGCTCGTTCGATTGCTTCTGCTGGATTATAAAGGTGTTCTAGCACAGCACCGAACGTTATAAAATTAAAAGAGTCGCTGTCGAATTCAGCCTCTTCTAAAGAGGCCAGTTGCAGGCGGTCGCGGGCAATCGAGTGTAACTCGGTCGCCTTTTGCAAAAACGGCTCCGATGGTTCGATGCCCCAAGATTCAAACCCAGCATTCTGCATGGCGACCATCGCCTTTCCGATTCCGGCGCCAATGTCCAGCGCGGTCATCCCGCGCTCAAATTTCAAGAGTTGTTTGGCATCGGAAATCTGTCTTTGAAAATAATTTGAGTCCACCTCGAAGTAGGCGTCCTTCCAATAGCTCTCTGGCGGCATTCCGTAGTGGTCAGAAATTGAATTGGGAATGGGCAGCGGTTGAGCAAAATTTAGGCCACAAGAAATGCATTTGCATATCGACACTGCGATGCCGGTTTTCTTTCTTGGCTGACTGACCTGCCTCCGACTTTTCGGACCAAGGATAACTTGAGAGACTGTCTCTGATTCGGGAGGCAGGCATGCGCAAGAGCAGATTTACGGACGAGCAGATGGTGGCGATCCTGCGCGAGGCGGACGCC
>NZ_JBXWZQ010000134.1:0-2961 GCF_059432795.1 Nitrococcus sp.
CGCCTAGCTCGTGGACGAAGCTAGCCTTTTCGGCGCTGCTGATGGTGGTGGCGACGCGCGCGCCGGCGATCCGGGCGAGCTGAATCGCGACATGACCGACGCCGCCGGCGCCGCCATGGATCAGCACGCGCTGGCCTTCATGCAGGCCAGCGCGGTCGAAGAGCGCCTCCCAGGCCGTGATCAGCACCAGCGGCGCGGCTGCGGCCTCGGCGAAATCCAACGCGGTGGGCTTGGGCTGGGCGATGGCCTCATCGACCACGATGTATTCGGCATCATTACCGTGCGGCCCGCCCAGGCCACCGTGGCAGAACCAGACCGCATCGCCGGGTTGGAACCGCGTCACGTCCTCACCGACGGCCTCGACCACACCGGCGCCATCGCAGCCAAGCACCGCTGTTAGGGTGTCCGGAATCAGGGTGCCGCGCGCGCGAATCTTGGTATCCACCGGGTTCACCCCAGCCGCTTCCAAGCGCACCAACACCTCGGTGGCCGATTGAATCTCCGGGCGCGGTAGCTCGACCAGGGCCAAGACATCCGGCGTGCCCGGCTCACGCATCTGTATCGCCTTCATTGCATCTCCTCGCGATTGCATTGCAACGACGTTGTGCGGGATGGATTGGGCATCAAGCCCCACGTGCTCACGGAGACCGGTCTCGATGAGCGCGCGTTTCCCGCTCAAGCCGCCGTTAGGGTACTCGACGCCGTTGCTCGGCGCATGCTGCCCGCGCCGAATCCCGCATGTACACTACACTGATGAGAGGATGATGTAATTGAGTAGAACGACATGCAAATCGAACACTGGCACGCTGATCACGATGGCCCCTTGAGCGAGCTTGCGTTACGGCACAAGCTCGAACGGCGCGGTTATCGCGTCTCCCGCTTTGTGTATTCGCCCGGGATGTTCTTCCCCCCCCATGATCATGCCGAGGACAAGATCGATGCCGTGCTCTCGGGCCGTTTTCGCGTGACCATGCAAGGGCGAGAATCGGTGCTCGAGGCCGGCGACTTGGTGGTGGTGCCTAAACACGTCACACACACGGCTGAGGTGGTCGGCGAAGAGCCTGTTGTCAGTCTCGACGGCGTTCGCTAGCCATTTTGGCACCGGCTATTCATCGCTGACCTATTTTCGCCAGCTGCCCACGGCCGTGTTGAAGATCGACCAGAGCTTCATTCGCGACATGCTGCACGATAAGGATGACCAGCCTTGCAGAGGCAGCCCCTAGCCCAAATCAATCGGTCGATCGCGTGATCGATGGTGGTTGAGCCAACTGACGCCCAGCAGTACACGTTTGGCGCATCCGCAACAGGCGTGAAAATCGCGCGCTGTTTGATCGCACGGCCTTCATCGCGCTGTCTTCATCACCATGAGGAGCCTAGCCACGGATGACGACCATCATGCTCGTCGACAACGGTTCAAGCCGGGCCGATGCGACCCTGGCACTGCGACGCCTCAGCGACGCCCTCGCGCGGCGGCTCGGCCAGCCGGTGCATCCGGTCTCGCTGGCGCATTCCTCGAAGGTGCCCGCGCAGGCACTCGATGGGCGACCCGCCGACACGCTCGAGCCTTTTCTCCTGCGTCAGGCCGCTGCCGGGACGCGGGACTTTCTCGCCGTGCCACTGTTCTTCGGTCCGAGCCGGGCCTTGACGACGCTGATTCCGGAGACGGTCGCGCGGGTCGCTGAAGCCGGCATGCAGGTTCGGGTCGAGGTCGCCGATGAACTCTGCCCGCTGCCACGCGGCGAGCCACGTCTGGCGGAGATCCTCGATCGCTCGATTCGCACGGCGATGCATCACCTCAACACGGGAACGGGTACGGAAACGCGCATCCAGGCGCTCCTAGTCGATCATGGCTCGCCGATCCCAGAGGTGTCAGCGGTGCGGCACTGGCTGGCGGGTCGATTGAAGAGCCTAGCGCGCGGTGATTATCTGCTCGGCGAGGCGGCGATGGAGCGGCGCCCCGGGGCGGATTATGCGTTCAACGGCGCCCTGCTCGCCGAGGTGCTGGAGGCGATCGGCAAGGAGCACGCGCAGGCTCGGGTGGTGATTGGGATGCAGTTCATCGGACCTGGGCGCCATGCGGGCCGCAATGGCGATGTCGAGCTGATCTGCGAGCAGGCGCGGGAGCGGTTTCCCGGGTTGGAGATCCGCATCTCGCCGCTCGTGGGGGAGGATGAGGCGCTGATCGCTCTCTTGAGCGAGCGCGCCGAGCAGAGGTTGCAAGCGCGTGGCGGGGCGTCCCTCCCCCGCCGCAAATCGCCGCAGGCGCGCTAGTCCTGGGCTTTGATGGGCCGCAGGTGATTGGTCTTGAAGGAATAACGATCGTCTTTATCGCTTGGGTCCAGCCCCAGCGCGGCCATCTTTTCCTTCATCCAGCCCGGCAGGACACCGCGTGAATAGACGTTGTTGGGATTGTCCGGGTCAACGTAGCTCGTATAACGACCGGAGCCGGATTTCCCGGTTTTCTTCGCGGCTGCTCCGCGCCGGCGGCGTGGTGTGAGCTGATCGAGGATATCGTCGATCTCGTGACCGCGCTCCTTAATCATGGCAAGGATCTCTTGCGCAAGCTCGAGCTTTTCAGCTTCCCAGCGTTCGCTGAGCGCCTGCTTGAGTTGTGCTTCTTTTTGTCTGGTTTGTTGAATCTGGCTTTGCAGCTCTTCAGCTGAAAGATGTTGATATTCCACTAATCGCCTCCGGGGCGGATGAATCTGAAACTACTAAGCCCAGCACGCGCGAGGCCCGTGCCGGGTGTTGCGTAACCGAGTTGATCAGTCTGCGCGTGTCGACTCAAAGCGGCGAGCGTGGCGCAGACATCAAGTGGCGCAATGGCCAAGACGATGAGCAAGGCCGGTTGCATGGTGGATGCTGTTGGATATCCTGTTCCGACGGTCTGTTCTTGCTCACCGGTATCAATCTAAACACAACCGAGAAAAAGTCAAGTAAAACCAGCCAGGAAGATCCCTT